>REGK01000042.1 GCA_003702545.1 Candidatus Nitrosopumilus sp. | reverse complement strand
GTAGAGTTTTGTCTAACGAATTAGCTGAAATTCGTAAAGTTACAAAGATGCTCGGCAACGCAAGAATGTCATTAGAACAAGTCCAGCTAAGACTCACGACTATTCATGATCTTGGTGACGCTATGGTAGCAATTGGACCAGCAATGTCTACAATGAAGGGATTGAAGTCATCGCTAGGAAGATTCATGCCAGAAGCTGACTCAGAATTGAATACAATGACTCAGACGCTCAATGGACTAATGATGGACTCACTTGCAGGAGACTCATTTAACATGGAGTCAGACGTTTCTAGTGAAGAAACTGAAAAGATCCTACAAGAAGCATCTGCAGTAGCTGAACAACAGATTGGAGACAAATTCCCATCTGTACCTTCCTCAACCGGACTTTCGTCAGGAACCTCTACTTCTACCTTTGAGTAGTTGGGAAAAGACGTTAAGTCGTTTCTTTTTATTTTAATTTATTTAAAAAATTAGTTTAGTAATTTTTCTTTGAATGTAAATTTCTTGTTTAAAACAAAGTTTCCAAATGCTGCCGTGGAAACTGCCAAGATCAATGCTAATGGATATGAAATTTCTGCACCATCTACCAAGAAATAGACCATTCCTAATTGGACTAGCGCACCTAATGAACTAAACATTGCAAACTTGCCATACTGTGACATTGTCTTTTTTATTCTAAAGTCTCTGTCACCAAATGTCCATGCTTTGTTTAGAATAAAATTAGTTGTAATTGATGCAATAATTCCAATTACATTTGCATGCAAGTACCACATGTCTGAAATTCCACCTGCGAACAATAAAGAAATCAAATAGTTTACTCCAAATCCAGAAGCCCCAACTGTGTAAAACCTTGCTGCCTTGTAAAGGAATTTTACAGATTTTCTCTTCTCTTTTTCTTCTTCTGGTTTACCATAGCGATATAACTTCCAGACTGATTTGTAATAGTCAAACACTGTTTTGATACCTAATTTACTAGAACCTAACTCTCTGTCCTGAAATGTATATGGAATTTCTGTAATTGATACATTTTTTGCCTTTACAAGAATCTCTAAAAGAATCTTGTAACCAATTGCGTCTAAATTTAATCCATTTAGAATATTCTTTTTGAATGCAAAAAATCCTGACATAGGATCTCTTGTATCAATTCCTAGTCCTTTTTTTGCAATCAATGTTGCAAACTTGCTGATTAATTTTCTTTTTGCAGACCAATTTTCAATTTTTCCACCTTTAATGTAACGTGATGCAACTGCAATATCGTACTGATATTTTTTTATTGATTCAATTAGTTTTGGAATGACTTGTGGCGGATGAGAAAAATCTGAATCCATTACAACTATTGTATCACCTGTTGCTTCTTGAATTCCTTTTAGTATTGCAGAACCTAAACCATCTTTAGTTTTTCTGTGAATAACTTCAATTGTATAGTTTGTAATTTTTTTCAAATTTTTGAGATAATCTTCTACAATTTTTCCTGTTCCGTCAGGTGAATTGTCATCAACAACAATTGCTTGAGCTGAAATATTTTTTGGTAAATTATCCTTAATTGATTTTAAAATGTTCAGAATGTTTTGAGATTCATTATACGTAGGGATTATGATTGAGATCTGATTGTTTTCTTTCTCCACCAACATATTCAGACAGAAATTTTCTGTAGTTATTAATTTTTAATTCTTTTTTAGGCTTGATTGTCTATTTTTGATAACTATTCAAAAAATCCTTTATTTGCTCTAAAAGTTTTTAATCAATAAATTGAATTTTTGTTCTTACTGTTAAAGTAGATCAGATGAAACTATCTGAAATGATTATTGAATACTCTCACTAGTTCTATGGGAATGCAACTGATTCTAAAAGAATTGAGTCAAGTTCTGAGATTTTGATTCTAGATTGCTCCATGGAATCTCTCTTTCTTATGGTAACAGTATCGTCTTCTAATGTCTGATGATCAACTGTAACTGCAAAAGGTGCTCCAATCTCATCTAGTCTTCTGTATCTTCTACCAATTGCACCGGAATGATCTAAAAATGCATCAAACTTTCGTTTAATGGAGAGATAAATCTCATCGGTTTTTTCTTTTAATCCATCTTTTTTTACTAGTGATAAAATTCCGACATGGGTAGGTGAGAGATATGGTTTTAGTGATAATACAACTCTCTCATGCTCTTTATCATCTTTTAGTGAATGTTCTAAAATTGTGTAAAGACTTCTGTCAATTCCCATTGAAATCTCAAACACATGAGGTAAGACCTTTTCATCATTGTCCATGACCTCAAATTTCTCTTTACTCTTGTTTGCATGACTGGACAAGTCGTAATCTGTTCTATAGTTACATGCAACCAATTCCAACCAGCCAATAGTGGTTTCTACCTCAAAATCAAATGCGACATCTGCATAGAATGCCTTTTCCTTCTCTCCTAATTTTCTAAACCTGCTCTTTGAGATATCAATTCCTGTTTTCTCGTAAAATTCAGTTAAAATTCCTAAATAATATGCGACAAACTTGTTTGGAATAGTTCCAGACTCTACAGCTTCTTTGCATGTCATTGATACTGGCTCTGAATCTGTCTGAACTCTGATTACCGTATCCTGAATCTCTGCAAATTTCTCAACTTCGTCAAGTTTTGATGGATTACAAAATACTTCAATCTCTGCTTGATAGAATTCCCTTAAACGCAAGAGACTCTGTCTAGGAGCTATCTCATTTCTAAAACTCTTTCCAACTTGAGCAATTCCTAAAGGAAGTTTTCCCCTCATGGTCTTGTATAGTCTAGGAAAATCTACAAAGATTGATTGGCATGTCTCTGGTCTAAGGTATGCCTCTTCTTCTTCAGGACCAATTCCAACCTTAAACATCATATTGAAATTCTTTGTCTTATCAAAATCTCCCTTACACTTTGGGCATTTAATGTTGTTTTGACTAATTGCATTATCAAATTCCTCCAAATCTGCACTTTCAGGAATTTCAATTTGCGTAATGTCAGCAATTGTTCTATCTGCTCTAAATGTTGAATTACATTTTGTACATTTTATTATTGGATCTGCAAAGTTTCCTAAATGACCTGATGCTTCAAAGACTGACTTTGACATTATCTGAGAGCCATCAATCTCAAGCATTCCGTCTCTTCTGATTAATTCCCTTCTCCATAATTCTAGAAATTTATTTTTCAATCCAACTCCAGTTGGACCATACTCCCAAAATCCAGCTTGTGCATCTGCATAAACCTCACAACTTGGAAAGTAAAATCCGCGCTCAAGTGCTAGTTTCATTACTGCCTCATAATCCATGACTAACCACGTAAACCATTGAATAAATTCCTACGCAAATTCTTTTGCCTTTCTAATGTTCTCAAAGTCGTCTCTGTCATCATCAATTGGAGTCTCTAAAATTATTGGTATTTTTTTCTTATTTGCAAATTTTACAATGGCAGAAATTCCTTTCTCACCAATACCGCCCATTCCCAAATGATAATGCCTATCAAGATTACAACCAATGTCTCCTTTAGCATCATTTAGATGAAGAATTTTCAAATTTTCTATTCCTACATATTTATCAAATTCTGCAAAGGTCTCTTTGACTTTATCTTCAGTTCTCAAATCATATCCTGAGACAAATGCATGACACGAGTCTATGCATACTCCAAATTTTTTTGCAGGTTTTAGTTGTTTGAATATTTCTCCTAACTGTTTAAAGTCAGAACCGACAGAATTTTTTTGCCCTGCTGTGTTTTCAAGTAAAATCATTACATCATTTTTTGTTTTGCCAGCTTTACTCAGTCCTTCAACTAGTCTCTTAATTCCAGCTTCCTCTCCAGTTCCCAAATGACTTCCAAGATGAGTTACAAGGTATGGGATTCCTAACTGTGCACATCTCTCCACCTCATCGACTAAAGTTTTTACTGATTTTTCAAATCCATCTTCTTTTGGAGTAGCTAAATTTGGAAGATATGGCATGTGTGCACATGTTGCAAATCTATCGATTTTACTTTCCTTTAATTTTAATTTAAAATTACTAATGTCATCTTTTGTTAATGGCTTTGCATGCCATCCTCTTGGATTCCTGGTAAAAATTTGAAATGCCGAGCATTCTCTTTCAACTGCATTGTCAACTGATTTGTCAATAGAACCTGAAATTGACACATGACAACCAATCTGCATATTTCAAATTTAACTAAAACATAATTTAAACCAGCATCAAATATAGTGAAACCAGATTTTTATGTAAACTAGGTAATTTACTAATATGCTCTCACTAGGACAAGATGAAATTGCAAAATATCCATTTTTAGCTGATGCCGGTCAGTACCTCAAAGACAAGGGTTTCACTTTGGAGCAATTTGGAACAGATCCTGACCTAAAAGAACTGATTACTAAAGCATATGAGAGAATTCAGGTTGCAGCAGACGGAAAGATCTACAAATCTGATCTAATTGGCGATCAAGTATCAAAAGAAGCAGCACTGCCTAGAGAGGTCTTCTCATTTCTCCTTGCCATAGTATTGCTAAAGCTCAGCGGCATGCATACTCTGATCAAGAGATTTGCGCTTGCCGAAGCACGACGAGCTGAAAAATACCTCGAAAAAGACTTGGCAAACATATCAGATGAATCAAAAAAACAATTGGCAATTAGAGTAATTGATGATTTGTTCTCAGTTCAAATAGAAAAACTAGATGATTATTTTGTAATTCCAGTATCTGATTATCTAAAACACTCTATTAATTTCCATGAAAGAGAGTGGAAGTTAATTAACAGACATGTGGAAAATGGACAAGTCTTTCTTACTCCGCACGAAACAGTAAGACTGATCAGAAAAGAACTTGGTACCTATATCAATGCAAAAATTGTAAATGCAAAAACACCAACGATGATTCCTGGTTTTGAAGATTCCGTTAACAAACTTGTAATGCTATCAAAAAAATTCTCAACTTTTACAGTAACAACTGGAGAATATCCACCATGCATCAAACATGCAATTGACATACTTGAAAAGGGAGAAAACCTTCCACATTCAGGGAGATTCATGTTGGCAACTTTTCTTCTCTCAAAAGGACAATCTGTTCAGCAGATTGCACCGTTATTCAAGAATGCTCCTGACTATAATGAGCGTGTAACTCTTTACCAACTTAATCATCTAGCTGGAACTTCAGGCAGTGGCACTCAATATTCTTGCCCTTCATGTGAAAAGCTAAAAACACAAAGTCTTTGCTTTGCCACATCTGAATGTGAAGGCATCATCACACCTCTACAATTTGGAAAGAAGAGAAAATAATGAAAGAAACTGACATAAAATTTCTAGAAAGTGCGTTCAAAAAATATTATTTTGAACAATTTGATCTAATCAGAGTCCCTGAACGTACATCTGAAAGGGAGTTTGGTTATCAAAAATTCAATTCCGGAATGACACGTCACATTTCAGTCAAAGACGACAAAGAACTACATCTAATGCTAATGCAAAATGTACCATCTGACGTATACTGCTCAAATGCATATTACACATTTCCAAATTTGCCTATGAATGAGAAAGATTGGAAAGAGGCAGATCTTATTTTTGATATTGATGCAAAGGATCTTAATTTATCGTGTAGAGCAAACCATACATTGTCTATCTGTAATGACTGTAATGAAATTTCAAATAATTCTGAAAAGTGCTTGAAATGCAATTCAACCAAACTGGAAAAAAAATCTCTGCCGTGTAAAAATTGCATAGATGCATCAAAAACCGAAGTTCTAAAGCTATCAGAAATTCTAACAAATGATTTTTCCATAAACGAGGATGACATCCAAGTATATTTCTCTGGCAATGAAGGATTTCATATCTACGTATACAATACACAATTCCAACAAAGTGGTTCTAGAGAAAGATCAGAACTTGTAGATTACATTATGTTCAATGGCGCAATCCCTGAAAAGTTTGGAATGAAAAAATTCAAACCAAATAGAAATTCTTTTCCAGATTTTAGCGAGTCTGGATGGAGAGGAAGATTCTCAAAATATGTGTATGGCTCTAAATCAAAGAGATCAAAAGTTATCTCAGAATTACTTTCAAATGGCTATTCATCATTTCAAAAAACTTTGGATGATGTATCTGAAAATATTGGCTCAAAAATTGATCCTAATGTTACAATGGATATACACAGAATCTTCCGTTTACCGGGGTCCATCAATAGCAAGAGTGGCCTCACAAAAATTCATTGTAAAGACTTGGCAAAATTTGATGCTTATGCTGATTCATCTTTTCTTAGTGATGATACAGTAGAAGTATTGGCAAATTGTCCAATTGAGTTTAAGCTAAAAAATAAAAAAATTGGTCCTTATCATAACGAAAAAGTAAGCGTTCCAACATTTGCTGCAGTCTATATGATGTGCAAAAAACTAGCAACAATTGCCTGATTTTGCTCCTAAGACTTTAATTTACCAAATCTTAACTCAACTTGATTTTGTATAGCGCCTCTACTGATAAGCAGACTCCTCCACCTGATGCTGGAAAATACATCAGATTGGGTATTGTTGCAATAATTGGCATTGTTATCTTTGCAATTGTAGGAAATCAAGCAGTCGTTTTATCTATGAATTTCACTGAATTTGGCGATCAGTTTACCAAACCTCTCTACTACACATTGGTCTCTACTATCATCTTATCTGCGATTGCCTTAATCCGTGTAAATATTGCTGGACGCTCTTCGATCTTCTGGTATGCAATTAACACTGCAATTGGCTTTTTAGGAAAAAGTGGTCAACAACCAATATCTAACGTTGTTCCAAGTTTTAGAGATTACAAATTAAGTTCAGGCCAATTTGTCTTGTGGCAAATCACCAAAATCTTCCTCTTTGGTGCATTCTTTGCAAATATCATGTTTGGATTTGCTGCAATGTCATTTATTGATGGCAATTATCTTGGAATAGAAAATCTACCAAAATTATTCTCATTACCATTTGTTACTCCTGAAACTGATCCAAACTATGCTGCAGAAAATGTAGTTCCAATGATTCCTGCATTAGTAATTTTGATTCCACCAATACTTGCAGCAATTGGATTGCGTCTAGTTTTGTATGTAGGGTTGCACAGAATAATTAATGTAATTACTTCATTTCTTCAAGATTCCAATGAAGGCAAACCAAGATACCTCAACTATGTTTCAACAATTGAAGGAATAATTGGTATTGGAATACTTTGGGCAGGCTTTAATCTATTTTTCACTGATCAAATTGACTATAACACACGATA
The DNA here is from genome assembly GCA_003702545.1 of Candidatus Nitrosopumilus sp. GTDB lineage: Archaea > Thermoproteota > Nitrososphaeria > Nitrososphaerales > Nitrosopumilaceae > Nitrosopumilus. Next base: position 4,171 of record REGK01000042.1, on the reverse strand, counting down.
TGTAATTGGTGGTACACTTGTAATTGGTTCGGCATTAATTGCATTCTCAGTAGTTGATAGAATTAGAGCACGTGTCCTAACTCATATGTTTAAGAGAGACGTATACATTAGAATTCTTACAATTATTGCAATTGCAATTATTGTTGGCGGTGTTGTCTCTGTAAATAACAGCATTGCAGACGCAAAAAAGATTGAATTTTTGGGACCATACACTGCTCAGCAAATTGGTGTTAATCGATATCTTGGTGAGCTAAACAATGTTCAGGAAAATATCCATGATGTTCAGTTAACCTCTGTCTCTCCAAACAATATCAAGAACTATGTCTCCCAAAATAGTGATGTTTTAGATGTGATTAGAGTCTGGGACTGGGAAGCAGCATTTGCCAAATTAAAGCCTGAAATTGGTTTGATTCCTTATGTCGACTTTGAAGATAATGATATTCTGAGATTCAACAATACACTGTATTGGACAGCCTCAATGAAACCAATTCTACCTACATCAGTCAGCCTTGAAAACAGATGGTATAACGAGCACTTTGTATACACACATGTTCCTGACGGATTTCTTACTTTAGAAGCAACAGACGGACAAATTGTTGAAAGTGACCAGTTTTTCAAACAAAGAGAAATCTATTATGGTGAAGGTGGTCTCTTTGAGCAAACATGGTCTGGTTATCCAAATTCCCGAGGTTCTGATAGTGCAGAACTTGGCGGTGTATCATATGCTGGACTGGGTGGATTGGATGTTTCACCTCCATTAAGCTGGATATTTGAGCCAAACTTTTTGCTCTCATTCCCTGGAGAATCTGTTCACATAATGAGATACAAGGATGTTCATGACAGAATGCAAACCTTGTATCCTTATTTCCTCTATGATTTGTTTGGTAAAGAATTAGATTCACTTCCTGTTACTGATGGTGAAAACTCGTATTGGTTAATCCCATTAATTATTGGATTTGATACAAGAGATGTTCCTTGGTCTGTTGGCAATCCATACTTGCGTTTAGTTGGATATGCTCTTGTTGATTCGTATGATGGTGATATTCAACTACTAAAGACTGGAGATGATTTCTTTACAGATATGTTTGCCAGTCAATATGAGGAGCAATTCCAACCAATGCCTGCATGGCTAGAAGAACAGATCAGATATCCTGTTGAATTATTCAACTGGAAGACTGAGATGTACAATGTTTACCATGTGACAAATGTTGAGACATTCATTCAAGCAAACGAATTCTATGAGATTCCTCGTGGTCTTGATACCTATTATGTTGAGGCAAAACCACCAGGATTTGACCAAACTGAATTCCTAGGATTGCTATCATTAGAATTGAGAGGTTCCCAAGGACGAAACCTTGCTGGATATATGGTAGTTGAAAATGATCTCTCTAATTTGGGTGACTTGCAGTTCTATGAAGTACCTCTAAACTCTACAACCAAATTAATTGGTCCAACTGCAGTTAGAGAGGCACTTGATAGAGATCCTGAATTTGCTCAATTAAAGACATTGTTGAGAAATCCAAGAATTGGTGACAATATCTTGTATCGTGTAGGTGCTCATGATGTCTACTTTATTCCTGTTTATACTGCTGGTGCGGGAGGTGTAGTTGCACAATTAGGAACAATTGCAGCTGTAGGTGCTGCATTTAATGGAGAATACTTTGTTGGATTGGGTGAAACCCAAGAGAAAGCATTTGAAGCTTATTTGAAGAAAGTTTCAGGTGTAGCAGGTTCTGTAACTGTTGCTGATGAAGATTATGTTGAACTAGACAGAAACGACAGAATTGACATCATCAAGAAAGTATTTGAGGAAAATGAAATTACCGTCTCTGAACCTACATCAATTCAGATTCCATTGTCATTTAATGAAGGAGAATTAATCTTCTTTACTGAAAACGATCGTGAAGAAACTGTAGAATTCCTATCACAGTTTATTGATGATTTCGTTAAACCAAGAAGTGATAGAGTATTCATGTGGCAAGAAGAAACTAATCTCAATGTAGGAACAATATATGTCAAAGATGGCATATCTGAGATTCACTATGTCTCAATTGAGGTAGGCAACTAATTGCTTCTAGTTGTAGATAATGGTTCTATCTACACAAAAAATCTAACTTCTTTTCTTACTGAGAAAAATATCTTATTTGATATTCAAACACCAAATACTTTAGATCTTAACTCATTATCAAATTATGATTCTTTCATTCTGTCAGGCAGAAGAAAAAATGAAAAAAAGATTAACGAAATAAATTCTAAAATTGTAAATTATTCTATAAAGCATAATTCTAAGTTACTTGGTATTTGTTATGGTGCAGAAATTCTAGCTCTAACTTTGGGAGGAACAATCAAGAAAAGCTCTTCTCTCCAAAAGGGAGATGAAACTGTCAAGATCTTTAAAAATAATCTAATACAAAAAAACTCATTATTGGTTTTTGAAAGCCATAATTTTGAGATCTCAAAATTACCAAAAGAACTAGTTTCTATTGGCGAATCAGCTAATTGCAAATATGAAATTATTAGCCATGCGACCAAGCCTATTTTTGGAACCCAATTTCATCCTGAAATGAGTTTAGATGGAAATAATCTAATTGAAAAATTCTGTAATCTCTGAATGATTTTAATTACATAAAAAATTTGATAAACTCATGGAGCAAGAAGATCATGAATTACTTTTACCTCTGGTTGAAGAAGAAAACATTTGTCTTCCACTACCAGTTAATGTAGTCTCAAAATATTGGAATGTTGATTTACCTATGGCCGAAGCTATAGAAACTGCAAAAAAATACGCAGGATTTAACGGAAGTGTACTAATTGAAGGAATTGAATCTGCAGAAAGACATGGCTTGGTATGCAAAATTGTACATTCCTCTCTAAATGAACTAAAAAAAATTATTGATTCTGGAATTCCTCCAATTGTAATTCTTCCAGGAATCCCTGAAGTCACTCAACATGCTTCAATCATTACTGGTTACAATAATGAAGAAAAAACAATCTTGCATTATATCCAAACAGGAAATCAAGAAGGTGAAATGCAAGAAGGTGCTATTCCTGAAGATATCTTTGAAAAAGAGTGGTCTGAAGAAGGAAAATTACTGATAATGATTGCACCTGAAGATATTATATCTTCTATTACACTTGAAAACGATTCATTTAACAAGTCAAATCGACTGTGTTTTGAATCAGAACGACAAAGTATTCTTCAAAATCCTTCTGAAGCAGTTAACTCGTTAAAGCAAGCATTAGAACTAAATCCAAAAAATTCTACTGCACTTCATCTCTTAGGTACTATTATGAATGAACAAAAATCTCCTGAATGCATTAGTCTTTATGAAAAATGTCTAGAACTCAATAATCGTTCCTATTTGACCTACAATGGACTTGGAAATTTTTATCTTAAAACAAATGATTTCAAAAAGGCAGAACATTCCTATACAAAAGCAATCGAAATTAATCCAAAACGTTCTGCCAAAATATACAAGAACCGTGCTTATCTTAGAGAGCAACAAAATAAGAACAGTGATGCAAAAGATGATCTCAAAAGTTATCTGAAATATTTTCCAAAAGCTCCTGATAGAGGAGTCATAGAGCAAGCAATTCGTGAGTTGTGATGCGGAGTGCGGGATTTGAACCCGCGGCCTTCAGCTTGGGAAGCTGACGTCATACCAGACTAAACTAACTCCGCTTGAGGCAATATTCATTAATTATAATTAAATATCTTGATTCACAAATTATACCATGGATGCAAGATGTCCCGAATGTGAAAAAGTTGCAGTATTAGATGATGATGTTACAAAAGTGAAATGTCCTCACTGTAATTTTGAAGCAGATTATGATACCTATCTTGAAATCATGAAAGATCAAGCAATCAACATGTCATCTGAATACATTCCAGACAGACCTGGACTGTAATCTACCAATAATTTCCTTTATCTGAACAATCTAGATGTGATCCACAATTGGGGCAAAACATGTGACAGGCTTGCATGTCCACCATCTTATTATCGCATTTAGGACATCTTATCTCTTCAGCCATATTCATTCCTGTCTCTATTAATTTAAAAATAATGTCCAAAGGTTAATTAGTCGTTTTAGATTTTTTTCGAATACTTGGCAAACTTCAAGATTACCATTTCAGATACCAAAGGAAAATCAATGTCAAAAGAACTCAAAG
>REGK01000041.1:11158-11434 GCA_003702545.1 Candidatus Nitrosopumilus sp. | reverse complement strand
TGCAGATGTAGCAATTGAAAGAGAAATTATTATCAAAACTATTCCAGAAACAGAAACTATAGGGCCACGTTTTTTCATTAGAAAAATTCACACATAACCTGCTTTAATGGTATAGAAAATAGAATGGGTGTTATTTCTCTCTAACGTTTTGTTTTCTTTTTGGTTGCTGTTTTCTTTTTGGTTGCTGTTTTCTTTTTGGTTGCTGTTTTCTTTTTGGTTGCTGTTTTCTTTTTGGTTGCTGTTTTCTTTTTGGTTGCTGTTTTCTTTTTGGTTGCT
>REGK01000041.1:280-11148 GCA_003702545.1 Candidatus Nitrosopumilus sp. | reverse complement strand
TGTTTTCTTTTTGGTTGCTGTTTTCTTTTTGGTTGCTGTTTTCTTTTTGGTTGCTGTTTTCTTTTTGGTTGCTGTTTTCTTTTTGGTTGCTGTTTTCTTTTTGGTTGCTGTTTTCTTTTTGGTTGCTGTTTTCTTTTTGGTTGCTGTTTTTCTCTTAGCTAAAAGTTCTTTTAATTTTGAAGATGCTTTTTCCAAGGCTCTCTTTGCAGAGTCTTCAGATTTTGTTCTTCTTTCTACTTCTTTGACAAATTTTTCTGCTGCTTTCTTACTAGACATCATTGTCTCACGAAGAGAAGGTTTTGATTTTGATTGTTTTTCGATTTTAGTCGAAATTTTTGATTTTATTGTATCAAATTTGGCAACATCTTCAGCAATTTTTTTGGCAGTTTTTTGTCTGCTTTTAATTTCATTAGTTAATTCCTCGACATGGTCTTGTAGGGAGCGTAATCTAGACTCAGCATACTGTTTTTCCTCAGGATTTTCAGAAAACTCGATTTCCTGCTCAGTTTGCTCAATAGTCTCTTTTTCTCTAGACAGTCGTTCTTGGGCAGCCTGAACTAATCTTTCAATACTTGCCAATTGGGAATTTTTTTGATTTAAAACACTAGATACGTCTGAAACATCTTCTTTTTCAGATTCTATTTTTTTCTCAATAGAGTTAAGACCAGAAGTAGAACGTCTCTGAGCTGAAAGAACTTCTTTGAGTTGTTTTTCTGCTCTTTTTCTTAGTTTAGTTGCTTCTTGTTGTTTTTTACGTAATTCCAAAACGGTTTTTTCTAATGATGCCAATAATTCAATCAAACCATAAGGGTCGGTTAAGTTGTTAATATAATCAGGATTTGACTTACCAGTTAAGAAAATTAACTAATATTGATCGCAAATATCATTTTTTAAAAAATATTAGTCAAGATATATGATAATTATCATGGATTTTCACCCAAAAGATCTACCAGTTTCAAAAACATATGACCTCAAAGATGAAAAAGATGCAACAAATGCAGTTGAAGACATGGTAAGTATTGGTTTTCAAGGAAAAAAAGAGGGTTTCAGGGTTTTGATGCCAAAGGAATCAAAGATTGCAAAAAGAATAGGATATACAGTTACCACTGGAGTAACTCATGGATTAAGACAGAAAAATGAAATTCGAGATGTTAGATATTGGACATATCATCACGACGATAAACATTATGCAATAGTTCTGATTAGCAATACTGCATTAGAAGAATTAGGTTTTTGATTTATCAAAAATTTTGTAAAGTTTTGTTCTATTTGCCATAACACCAGCAAGCATTATTCCAATAACGGTTCCACCTATGACATCCATAGGATAGTGTTGTAAAACATAGACTCTACTCAATGAGATCATCACAGGATAGAGGAGCATCAAGTAAGCACCTCTAGGGAACCGCTCAGACAGTGCATATCCCAAGATGATTCCAAATATCACAGCCCTGGCAGCGTGACCGGATGGATATGAGGCATCAAATCCACCCTCACAGAACAAAGCAAAGGTATCACGGCTAATTTCTACAGGGAATTCTACTCCTTCATAATCAAAATCAGGCCTATCACGGTCAACTCCACATTTTATGTATCCAGTAAGAAGTGTAGATATTACAATCAAGATCATGAGGGTAATTCCAATCCTACGAGTTTTTGGAATAATTAACATGACAATTCCAAATATCAGCATGTTAAAGACATCTCCACTTTCTGTGATATACTGCATTACGATGTCAAGTGTAGGATTTCCTACATTTTTAGAGAAAAACAAAGTTATACTTTGATCAAAACTTTCGGTAACTCCAGAATAGACTAACCAAGTCAAAATTAAAAATAAAATCGTCAGTAATACAAACGAACGAGACCTAATATCAAAAAGCCAGTTTTGCAATTAATCAAACTCCATATACACATCTTTTAATTTTTGTCAATAGATAAGTTTTGGAAGTCACTGTTTTTGAAATTAGAGTTAACAGAATAATTCTGATCGGCTCAAAGAATTTAACCAAGTGGATAATAGAAAAGTCGTGAAGGTCCTCACATTAGATGATTTTGACTTAAAAGGTAAAACCGTTTTTTTAAGAGTGGACATGAACTGTCCAATTGACCCAGAAACAATGGAGATCTCAGGGACTAAAAGAATCGAAGAGGCAATAGAGACACTACAATCACTAAAAGATGCCAAAGTAGTTGTTGCATCACATCAAGGAAGAGTTGGAAATAATGATTATACTGGGATGGATAGACATGCAAAAGTTCTTGAGAAATTAATGAATCGTGAAATAAAATATGTTGAAGATGTTATTGGTGAAGCTGCACAAGAGGCTATTAGAAATTTAGAAAATGGTGATATTCTGCTTTTAGATAATCTGAGATTATGTGCTGAAGAAAATTATGAGTTTACTCCAGAGAATGCAGCAAAAACGATCATGGTAACTAGATTAGCAAAGTTGTTCGATCTATGTGTATTAGATTCATTTCCTAGTGCACACAGGTCACATCCATCAATTGTAGGATTTCCACAAGTATTACCTGCATGTGCAGGAAGAATTGTAGAAAGGGAAGTCAGAAATCTAGATGAAATCATGACTGTGGCAAAAGCACCACATGTGATAGTCTTGGGAGGTTCCAAAGTTCCAGATAGGCTCGAGGCAATCAAGTTACTCATTCAAAATGGCAGAGCAGATCATGTCTTACTAACAGGATTAATTGGGAATGTGTTCATGCGTGCACAAGCTAGAGTAAAATCATCACTTGGTATCAAAAGAGAAGAAGAAGTTGTTGCAAAAGCTCACACATTGATAGGAGAATATCCAGATGTCTTTGCAACACCAGTAGACATTGCAATTGACAAAGAGGGTGAAAGAGTAGAGATGGACGTAAGGGAGATGGGCAAAGGAGATAAGATTTTTGATTTAGGTCCAAAAACTGTAGAATATTATTCAAAATTGATTGCAGGTGCAGGAACTGTGTTTATCAGCGGACCAGCAGGTTTTTTTGAAAAAGAGAATTTCAGTTATGGGACAAAATCATTGTTATCTGCAGTAGCAAATTCAATGGCAACAACAATTGTTAGTGGAGGTCACTTGACAACTGCATTAAAACAACAAGGGCTAGCAGAAAAAATTAATCATATCAGCACTGCCGGTGGAGCATTAGTTCTCTATCTTACAGGCGAAAAATTACCAATGATAAAAGCATTAGAAGATGCTAGAACAAGGCACCAATCTAAATAGTAGATTTACACGAAGAGTTTGGACAAACCCTGTCCTCAGATTTTGCTAGAAATACATCTTGATTACAAGCATTACAATGTAGTTTTTCAACTTGATCAAACAATTTGAGATGAATGGTGGTAAAATTCTGGGCAACATTTCTGGCAAGACCTGAATCACAAAGATCATTGACAAAAGATTCGATGTCATCAATTATCCAGGATGGATCAATGTCACCAATCTCTTTGAGAATTTCAAAAATAGAGTCATTTGTAAAAATAGTATCGACCTCATTGAATTTTTCAAAGATAATTTTTCTAATTTGAAGTTCAATTGGGGTTTTAGGTGTAAAACTCATACTAGTACAGGTTTGCTGCCTCTTCTTTTAGTTTATCTACATCTTCTGAACTTTCAATGTGTTTTGCAAGATATGTGTACAGAGCAGATTTGAGTACCTTTAGAGAAAGCAGAGCGCATTTGATTCTGACTGCTTGCAAGTGTTCAAGCCCTAATTCGCTTAGAACATCATTTTTTTCAATGTTTTTTACATCTTCAAGGCTTTTGCCTTTAGTGATTTCAGTTAAAACTGAAGAGCATGCCATGCAAATTGCACATCCTTTACCATGGAATTTGATATCAGTAACTTTGTCATCATCAATTTTCATATCAATGTCAATACTATCACCACATAATGGATTTGCATCATGAAATGTTACATCATGATCTTCTATCTCACCATAATTTACAGGATTACGTGAATAATCCACAATCATTTCATGATAAATGTCAGCATTACTACTCATAACTTGAACACCTTTGCCACAGTATTTAATGAATTAACTAGTACATCAATATCTTCTTTAGTGTTGTATATGTAAAAACTGGCTCTTGAAGTAGCAGCTACGTTTAGTCTCTCCATCAACACTTGAGCACAATGATGACCAGATCGTACTGCAATTCCTTCTTCATCGATAATTTGTGCAACATCATGTGGATGTACATCTGCAAAATTAAAGGAGATAACACCACCACGCTTTGAGACATCTTTGGTTCCATAGATATGAAGACCTTTGACATCAGATAGTTTTTCAATTGCATATTTTGTTAGTTCAATTTCATGTTCACGAATACTGTCCATTCCAATTTTACTAAGATAATCAATTGCAGCTCCTAATCCAACAACATCAGCAATGTTAGGAGTTCCTGCTTCAAATTTGTAAGGCAAGTCATTCCAAGTGGTTTCATATTTGTGAACTTCACGAATCATATCGCCACCTCCATGGAAGGGACTCATTGTATTGAGAACTGGTTTTTTAACCCACAAGACGCCAATTCCAGTTGGGCCTAGCATCTTGTGGCCTGAAAATGCAAAGAAATCACAGCCTAAATCTTCAAGATCAACTTTCATGTGTGGGACTGCTTGAGCACCATCAATTAAAGTAAGAACACCTGCAGCTTTACATTTTTCAATAATTTTTTTGGCATCAGTAATTGTTCCAAGTACATTAGACATTAGACTAAATGTAACAAGTTTCACTTTACCTGTTGCAAGATGCTTATCAAGATCATCTAAAATTAATTCACCATTGTCATCCATTCCAATGTATTCTAATTTTGCATGTTTCTCTTGTGTAAGAAGTTGCCATGGAACAATGTTGCTATGATGTTCATATTCAGTAGTAACAATAATGTCTCCTTCATTGATGTGAGGACGCCCCCATGCATATGCAACTAGATTAATTGCTTCAGTAGTTCCTCTAACAAAGATAATTTCTTGTCTATCTTTGATGTTGACAAAATTTGCAATTTTGTCTCTAGTACTCTCATAAGCTTCTGTTGCTTCTTCAGCTAGTGCATAAACTGCTCTGTGAATGTTTGCATTATGGTTTTGGTAGTAATCAGTAATAGCATCAATTACTTGATTTGGTTTTTGTGTAGTAGATGCATTATCAAGATAAACTAGGTGTTTGTTATCTCTGACAGTTCTTTCAAGGATTGGAAAGTCTTTTCTTAAATTTTCAAATGAAGATTGAGTACTTTGCAAGTTCGGGTTTCACCTATCATCTGTATTTGTAGTGTTGTTCAATTTCAGCATCTTCGTTGTATCTTGTCTCTTCAATCTCAACGAATTTTGCTAGTTCTTCATCAGTGTTAATTGTCAATTCACGGTTCTCCCATTTGGATTCAATTAGATATGCAATCCATGCCCTTACTTGGAAAGACATTTTTCGTGATAGTGGCTCCAAAAAGCCTTCAACAATAGTTCTTTCAGCCTCCTCATGACTCAAACATCTGCTTTTGAGGTAGAATATTTGTTCTTCATCAATTTGGGCAACAGATGCAGAGTGAGTTGCTTTAACATCATTTGTTAGAATTTCAAGTCCAGGAATTGCATCAGATTTTGCATTCTTATCTAAAAGAATTGAACGTCCTGACAAAAATGAGTTTGATTTTGCGGCATTTTCTTTAATTCGAATCATTCCTTTGAAAAGGGATTTTGATCTGTTTTTTAGAATAGATTTCTCTACAACTCTGGCTTCAGTTGCAGGACTTTGGTGATTCATATTTGTTTGAATATCGAAATGTTGATCATTATTTCCAAATACAACTTCAGATTCATTTGAAGATGCACCAGTTCCATTAAGATAGTAATCAATTTTGTATCTAGACAATACAGAACCAAATAGGCCAGAATACCAGTTTACAACAGCGTCTTGTGCCAAGTCAGTTCTTCTAGTTGAGAAATTAACAGAGTTTTGGTCCATCATTTGTAAAGTTGTGATACTTAGTTCTGCATTTGCTGCAACATTTGTGTTGAGTAATTCAAGATATGCTTGTTGAGTTTCAGTTTTTGGAGAGTATAATTCTTGAACAATGGATGCTTTACTACTTTCATCTGCAAAGATGACATTTCTAGAGATTGTAGACAATCCATCATCAGATAAGCAAGACAAGAAGTGAATTGGTTTTTCTAAAACAAAGTTTTTTGGAATATGGATAAAGACTCCAGAGTTGAATGCAGCGTTATTCAAGGCGGTAAACTTGTCATCATTAGAATTTGATGCCTCTAGGGCTTTTTTGACAAGTTCAGAGTTGTTTTGAATGGCATCAGAGATAGAGGAAACCACTAATCCCTTAGATTTTAGATCCTCAGGAAGATTGATTTTGTGAATGTTAGTTCCAATTTGAATAATACAAATTTCATTTTCTAATTCTCCAAGTCTCTTTTGAAGAAAATCAGGAATTGTGTCTTTGGTAGATGATGCAATTGCGATTTTTTCAGGGTTTAGCCTTTTTGCATCAGTGTATTTGTTGTAAAGTGGAGACATCTCAATTGGAAGATTAGAATAGATTGAAAGAGAGTCTTTTCTGTAATCTTTCAACCAATCAGGTTCATTTCTTGATGAGGATATTTCATTGATGTGAGATTCATCAAGTTTAGATAGTGTTTCTTGAGACATTTTACCACAACCAATAAGGACTATCCTACGGAATCATCCATCTCAAGTTTGATGAGACGGTTTAACTCAACTGCATATTCCATTGGAAGTTCTTTTGTGAATGGTTCCATGAAACCATTAACAATTAGAGACAATGCTTCTTCTTCTGTAAATCCTCTACTCATAAGATAGAAGATTTGTTCATCTCCAATTTTTCCAACTGTTGCTTCGTGAGTAATTGTTGCATCTTCTTGATTGATTTCCATGTATGGATAAGTATCAGTCTTTGATGTGTCATCAAGGAGTAATGCATCACATCTTACAGTAGACTTTACGTTGGTAGCACCTTTTGCTACATTGAGTAATCCTCTGTAAGTGGAACGGCCATCCAATCTGCTTACTGATTTGGATGTAATTTTAGAGGTAGTGTTTGGTGCCATGTGAACCATTTTTGCGCCTGTATCTTGGTGTTGTCCTTTGCCTGCAAATGCAATGGATAGTGTTTCACCATAAGCACGTTCGCCCATAAGGTAGACTCCAGGATATTTCATTGTAAGTTTACTTCCAATGTTTCCATCAATCCATTCAACTGTTGCACCTTCATATGCATAAGCACGTTTTGTTACAAGATTGTAAACATCGTTACTCCAGTTTTGGATTGTTGTGTATCTTAGATGTGCATCTTTGTGTGCAACTAGTTCAACAACTGCAGAGTGTAATGACTCTGAGGAGTAAACAGGAGCAGTACAACCTTCAATGTAATGTACATCTGCACCTTCGTCAACAACAATCAGGGTTCTTTCAAACTGACCAATATTTTCAGCATTAATTCTAAAGTATGCTTGAAGTGGCATGTCAACTTTGACACCAGGTGGAACATAGATGAATGAACCTCCACTCCAGACTGCACTGTTTAGTGCTGCAAATTTGTTATCCTCTGGAGGAATAACTTTTCCAAAGTATTTTTTGAAAAGTTCAGGATGTTCTTTTAGAGCTGCGTCAGTATCTAAAAAGAGAACACCTTGTTTTGCTAAATCTTCTCTTAAGCTGTGGTATACAACTTCAGATTCATATTGTGCACCTACACCTGCTAAGAATTTCTTTTCAGCTTCTGGAATTCCTAATTTGTCAAATGTATTTTTGACGTCTTCTGGAACATCATCCCAGTTCTTTTCTGTTTTCTCAGATGCTTTTGCATAATAGTAGATATTTTGAAAATCAATTAGACTAAGATCTCCACCCCAAGTTGGCATTGGTTTTTTCATGAAGACTTCGTAAGATCGTAATCTAAAATCAAGCATCCATTGAGGTTCATCTTTCATTTTACTGATTTCGATTACAGTTTCCTTAGTCAGGCCTTTCTTGCTAAGGTGGACATACATTTCTGTAGAGTCTTTAAAATCATATTTTGAATAATCCATGTCAAGGTTTTCAGTTGCCATGAGCCAAATAACCCCGTTATATTATAAATACATGAGGAAAAATAGGCGGAGCTAAATAGGATGAGCTAAAATTTTCAGGTTTAGATTATTTCTTTGATTTCTTTTTTGATTTCTTCTTATCATTTTTCTTTTCTTTTTTGTCTTTCTTCTTGTCTTTCTTTTTCTTTTCTTCGATTTCTAGCTCGATTTCAATTTCAGTCTCTATTGCTTTTTCACAATGAGGGCATGTGATATGGATCTTCTTTTTAATTTCATACTCCATGAGTTGAAAGGGATTTCAAAGTATTAGAGTTTGATCATTAATTATGCAACAGTAAGAGTATTTTTCATTGCTTCAAAGGCACCTGCAACAGTATGAACTTCAGCAACTGTGTTTTTGACTTTGAATTTTTTTAATTCATCTGAAGTAAACGGTCCAATGGAAACTACAGAGAGTTTTGCAAGAGTATCAAGCAAAGAATTTTCATCATAATCTTTTGTCATTATCTCAAAGAATCCTCTGACAGAAGATGCACTGGTAAACACCACACCATCAACCTTCTTTTGTGAGAATAATTCTCTAAATCCATTCCATTGGGATGTATCTCTAAATGCACATACATCATACAGATGAATTTCAGAGACGTCTATTCCAATTTTATTTAGTAATTCTTTGAGAAATGGGGTAGATGCACCACTTCTTGGAACTATGACTTTTTTTCCAACTGCATTGATTTGTGTAAATAATTCTCCAACACCTACGGAAGAGAATGTTTTTTCAGGTTGATGATTAACTTTGATGCCTTGTGCTTCAAGTGCAATGCTGGTTTTCGGACCAACTGAGATTACAATTGTATTTGCAATTGCTAATTGAAGTGGTTCAAGTTTTCCGGATTCTTTTGCAGTGTCAAAGAGTAGTTTTACAGCCTTTGAACTCATAAAAACAGAATAGTCAGGATTGTATGTTTTTACTGAATCTAGAAATTCGTCAACAATTTTCTCACCCTTACTAACAAGCTCAATAGTTGGCAATGCTATAGGAGTTGCATTGTTTTGTTCTGCAAGAAAGATGAATTCAGATGCATCATCAGGAGAACGAGTAATTGCTATAGTTTTTCCATCAAGCATCATTTCCACCCAATAGTATCTGACAAATCAACAACATTTCCAATTATAATATTAGCAGGAGGAGTTATTTTATTTTCTTTGACTTTTTTTGCAATGTTTGTAACAGTTCCTTTAATCATTTTTTGTTTAGGAGTAGTTCCATTTTGGATAACTGCAACAGGGGTTTTTTTATCCATTCCACCTGCAATGAGTTGTTTGCAGATAATATTGATTCTAGATAATCCCATCATGATAACTATAGTGTCTACAGATTTTGCAAGTCGTTTCCACTTTACAATTTCTTGTTTCTTTTCAGGATCTTCATGACCAGTTACAAAGACGACAGATGATGCATGTTTTCTATGAGTAAGAGGAATTCCAGCATAAGTAGCAGAACCAATTCCAGAAGTAATACCTGGAACAATCTCATACTTTACCTTGTTTTCTTTGAGAAATTCTGCCTCTTCTCCACCGCGTCCAAAGATTATGGGATCTCCTCCCTTTAGCCTAACAACATTCTTTTTTGATTTTGCATATTTTACCATCAAATCATTTGTGGTGTTTTGGTGAGTAGTGTCATCACCTACTGCACGACCAACATAGACTTTTTCAGCCTTTTTTGGAATCATCGAGACAATTTTTTTGCTTACCAATCTATCATACAATACAACATCTGCTTTTTGGAGTAGTTCGACTGCACGAAGCGTGATTAGTTTACTGTCACCAGGTCCTGCTCCAACAAGATACACCTTTCCAGTCATGTCTTATTCCATTCCTCCACTTTTTCTCTCCAATTTAATGCAAGATCATTTACTCCCTTCTCACGTAATTCTTCTCCTGCACTTTGACCAAGAGATTTTGGATTACGTTTGTCCCCAGATTTACTTACGTGAAGAGATTGTTTTCCATCAACAGAGAATGCAGTTACAGTCAAAGTCATCTCAGTACCATTAGACTTTGCATATGCACCAACAGGGAATCTGCATCCAGAATCAACAAAGTCAGACAGTGCACGTTCTGCTTCTATTTCCAAACGGGAATCAGAATCTTCAATCTTTTTGAGCATCTCAATTGTTTCTGAATCATCTGCTCTCGCTACAATAGCAATTGCACCCTGACCAGGAGATGGGGAAAAATCATCAGTAGATAATTCTGTATACTTTACATCAACACCCAATCTAGAGATTCCTGCCTTTGCAAGAACTATTGCATCATAGTTTTCTCCAGATGCTTTTTTGATTCGAGTTTCAATGTTTCCACGAATTGGTTTTACTGTAACATCAGGTCTTTTTCGTGAAACCTGTACTGCTCTTCGAAGTGAGCTTGTGCCAACTACTGAACCAGATTTTATAGAATCAAGAGTAGCACCGTCTGGAGAGATAAATACGTCATTGACTGTTTCTCGTTTAGGAATGCAAGCTAGTACTAGGTTACCATCTAATTCGGAGGGAACATCTTTGAGACTGTGAACTGCAAAATCAACTTCCTTTTGTGCAACTGCTCTATCAATCTCTTTTTCAAAAATTCCTTTTTGATCTATTGTAAATAATGGTCTACTATCAGTGTCACCCTTTGTTGTAATGGTTTTAATTTCATATTCTGCATCTGGGTGTGCTTTTTTTAGTTCCTCAATTACCAAGTTTGTTTGAGCAACTGATAATTGACTTCCCCTAGCACCTACA
>REGK01000041.1:0-270 GCA_003702545.1 Candidatus Nitrosopumilus sp. | reverse complement strand
ATCAGGTCTTTTTCGTGAAACCTGTACTGCTCTTCGAAGTGAACTTGTGCCAATTACTGAACCAGATTTTATAGAATCAAGAGTAGCACCGTCTGGAGAGATAAATACGTCATTGACTGTTTCTCGTTTAGGAATGCAAGCTAGTACTAGGTTATCATCTAATTCGGAGGGAACATCTTTGAGACTGTGAACTGCAAAATCAACTTCCTTTTGTGCAACTGCTCTATCAATCTCTTTTTCAAAAATTCCTTTTTGATCTATTGTAAATAA
>REGK01000040.1 GCA_003702545.1 Candidatus Nitrosopumilus sp. | reverse complement strand
CTTGTCTCAATTTAAAGGAAATGTTTTGACTTTACATGAATTTGTTAAATTTTGTGAGTTAGGTCATTTATAGAAAATTTAGAATAAGATTTTTCATGGAACTAGAAAAAATTCCTGAGACACTTAATCTATCTGATTCTCCTGTTGGTTTAGGTGGATGTAGGATTTCTGATAATTCATTTGATTCTTGTGGATATGATGTTGTAGTATTTGATGAGAAAGATGAACCCAATGAAATCATATCAATCCATGACGAAATTGTTGTATTACATCATGGAACCTTTTCAGAAACAAATTCAAAAAAACTCTTGGAGTATGATGGTCTTCAGATACTCCGAGATGACTCTTGGGAACTTCAAATGTTTCTATCAAAAATTAAAGAAAAACGCTCATCCTTGTTTGTAGATTTTGCAAAAAACTCTTTGATTGAATCAATGTTTTGTTGCCAAAAAACAATAGAATCTATTGATAATTCTGATGATTTTGCATCCTGTTGGCAAAAATGTGCTACATTTTATTTGGCCGATGCAATCACATCTCTGAATAAACAAAGATTGGGACCTACCCACATGCTTGATTCTCTAAGAAAGTTTCCAAAAAGTCTAATCAATGAACATATCTCTGTTGTCACTCAGACCGTTGGAATAGAACGAGCAACTCCTGTTTTGCTTGAACGTATGGTAAAATCTACTATGGGATTTTCTGATATGATTGAAAAGAATAATCATTCTCAGATTATCCAAAAAACTCATGACTATTTTGTGAAAAACTCTATGATTTCTGATTGTTATTTTTACTTAGGTTATGTAAACAAGGAAAATTTCATAAAAATAAAAAACAATCTAAGTAAAAATCCTGATCTTATTCATGTTCTAAAAACAGCATTCGATGTAGAATCTGATTTGGAATTATTAAAACAACAATCTAATATTATTAAAAAATCATGTAATGCAATCTTAGAATCTAATATCTAAAAAATAATTTTTTGATTCATGTACTAACCTTTTAAAATAAGTAAGATTATGTTTTCTCATGACAGATCAAGCATGTGGATGCGAAGCTGATAGCGGCGATCCTGATTACTCATGTGATTGTGCAATGCAAGGTCATTGTATCTGTAGCGCAGACTGCAAATGTGGTACTGACGTTTGTAAAGAAGCTACTAAAGAC
Organism: Candidatus Nitrosopumilus sp.; assembly: GCA_003702545.1. Taxonomy (GTDB): domain Archaea; phylum Thermoproteota; class Nitrososphaeria; order Nitrososphaerales; family Nitrosopumilaceae; genus Nitrosopumilus. The sequence goes on along the minus strand of REGK01000040.1, from coordinate 10,671 downwards.
ATGTAATTGGATTTTTCCAATTTTTTCTTTTATTTTTAAAATTAATCGTCTTCCTCTTCCTCAAATCCCCAAGATTTTACTAACTCTTTTTGGAATTTGTCATTTTGTTTTGCATCTAGTGCGTATCCACAGTTCTTGTGTGTCGGAACAACATTCATCCCATCAAGTTTGAATTCTACTTCATAGAGGTGAACTTTTGGGCATTCGCACATTTCTATCCATTCTCTGAATATGCCTCTATATTTGCTTATTTGAAATAACTTGAATAACGTTTAACTATCTCTTTTGCCAATTTTTTTTAGATTTGAATAAACTTCTAATTCTTCCAATTCTTATGACCATACTTTTGGGCACTTTGATGATGCCCTCAGCTTTTGCACAATTCCAATCTGGTGGTGTAGATATGCCTGGAACCTGGTATGTTGGCGAAGGCCTCAAACATGGTGATTATTTCTCTTACAATCTATGTCATGTTGACTACAAAGAATGTGCTGAATTTGGTATGGATTTGTGGATTAAAGGTGATATTGAATCTGGCAGCGAAACAAAATGGTTAGCTGAAGTAGTTGTGTATGATGGCAACAAAATTGTTGTCGGTGAAATGGAAATGGGAAAGATTGCCCCTGAACCAACTGGCGGAAGTCCAGAACTTGGTGTGTATAGAGGTGCATTCAAATCTTCAGTTGCATGGTTGTCAGCTTTTGCAACATCTGATGCTGGTACAAGTGGCAAAGGACCAAAGGCATTTAGCGCAACTTCCTGGGGAAAGATTGGAAACATTGGTGGTGAGCAAGTACGTCCTATGAAGATTGAAACAATTACTATTTCATCTGGAACTTGGGATACTGTACAAATGGGATGGCGTACTGGTGGACAAACAAGTAAAGTCTGGATTGTAGATGAATTCCCATTCCCTGTCAAAGCACACACATTGACTCATGTATCAGAAGGAATCCCTCCAGCTGAATACAAATTTGAATTACTAGATTACAAAGAAAACGTTACTACAAGCCCTTTCTCAGGAATTGAATCCACTGCTGATACTTTTGCAGCTCAAGGATGTGACACTGATTTTGAAAGAGACATTGCTGTGAAAAAACCTACAAATCATTTTGATTATCAAATTCATGTTTTCTATGGACCTGAAGAACCTGTCCAAGGATGTGAGATGCAATGGCTCATAAAATTTATCAGCAAATTTGATGATACTGAATTTTTGAACCAAGTACAATTTGACTTCCTAGTTGTAGATGAGAACTTGACTCCATTACGTTCAATGGCTCAAGAGGAAGGACGACAATATCTCTATTCTCCATCTGGTCAATACATTCTTGATATGGTAGTCAAAGAGCCTGCTGGTGAGGCTAACTATGTTATCTGGGTTTATGGATTAGCTCCTGAAGGAATTGTACCTTCTACATCTTCAGATTATCTAAAAGTCCCTGTAACTGTTTTTGCTGGTGAAGAAGGCACTCCAATAATTGCTCCTCCTGTTGACAAAACACCTGAGAAAATCCCTGAATGGATTAAGAACAATGCTGGATGGTGGGCTGAAGGAGCAATTGATGATGGTTCATTTGTTCAAGGAATTCAATTCCTAATTAAAGAAGGAATTATGCAAATCCCTCCAACTGCACAAGGAACTGGTTCTTCTAATGAGATTCCATCCTGGGTAAAACAAAATGCTGCATGGTGGGCTGAAGGAGCAATTGATGACAACTCATTTGTTCAAGGAATTCAATTCCTAATTAAAGAAGGAATTATGAGTATTACCTCTTGATTACCTACATTCAAATTGTGAATTATTGAAAAGTTTTTGAAGAAATATGGTTGGTCTTTTCAAACACCCTAAACGAAAGATTAGAAAATTAATCAGCCAGGGAAACTATGAGGATGCCTTACAACTAGGAAAAAGTTTGGAGTCTGATTATTCTGATGATCATGACTTTATGTTCATCATGGGTAGTGTCTACTTTTTAGTTGATGATCCAAAAAAGGCTCTACCTTATTTTGAAAAAGCATTCAAACTAAATCCTGATGACATTGAGATGCTCAGACTCAAAACCAATGTCCACTTGGCCTTGGAGCAAAAATCAGAAGCCATTCATTGTTGTGAGCATATTCTAAAAATTGATCCAAAAAACGATGAAGCACATGACTTGCTTGATCAACTAGAACGACTGTAAGACTATTTCTTTTTCATCTGGTATGCATTTTCCATTAACCAATCACAAAATGCTGTGACTTTGGGATCAAATTCTGTCCAGATGTGGACTGAATGAGGCAAAACATCTATCTTCCAATTCTCTCCAAAGACTCGAACTCCTTCCTTATTCTCATACATGTATGCATCTTCGGTTTGAACATCTCCTAAGAACTCTAATGCTTTTTGTTTAATCTGCTCTCTATCAATTGGGAATCGCTTTCTTTCGTAATCTACGATTAAACTCAAGTCTCTTTTTCCATACATCTCAAATTCTTCAATTCTACCTTCTTTTGGGAAATTCACAACAAGTTTGATGCTGTACTTTTTTCCTACTTCTTTTCCAATCTCTACAATTCTTGTGTACCCCATTGCAGGATTCTTCTTTAAGAGAAATCTAATCTGTGCCAAATCTTTTTTCAATGCATCTTGAAGGTCTGAAATTAATTCTGAAAATATCATTACTATCTTGAAAAGAAATTCCTATTATAATCATTAATTTTCCGCTAGATTGGTTTTTTTAGAACTTTGATTGGCTTAGAGTATGGCAATGCCAACTGATGACTCTATGAGAATTGGTGATGAATCTGAACGAACTACTGATGTTAATTCCTATCAACGAACTTGCATGGATTTCATCGAAGATATTTCTCATGATTATGAGGCTTGGGTTGACTATTACAAATTGCCTGAAGATGAAGATAAGCGAAGACGGGAGGGAATTCGTGCAACCATTACCAAAACAAACACCTGGATTGCCAAAGTTGCAACTTCAATTCCTGCAATTGATGTTGTGATGAATGATGGTATACAAAAGATGGCCGAATCCACTGCTGGAAAGCCATTACAAATTGGAGTCTTTGTAAACAATACCCCTAGTTACACTGAGTCAAAACCTGGAGTCATTGATGTTAACGTAAAGGCAAGTGGAAGAGAAGGAAGAAAAGTCAAACTAGGATATCACTTCAAAGATGACCGATTTAGAATTGAATCTACCTGTGGGGCGTACATGGATGAAACAAATCTCCCTCTTGATGAGTTTGATTTTATGGATATTCATCTAAAGATTCATGCAGAAAATGCAAAACAACGAGATGTCATTTCATTTACTGTAACCGTCTATGAGATGGAAAATGATGTCGAGATGGAAAAACGAGGCCTTAGTACAGTAATTCACATAGTCTAATTGGAAATTTACCTAATAGGTTCTACTTTTATCATTGGTTCTTCCAAATAATCAATAAACTTGCCAGTGTTCTCAAGTTTGATTGAATTGATCTCTTCTAGATTCTCAAATGAATTCATCTTTAGATATCCTTGGGATGCTGTGTATAACACATCATCAATGTAGAATGTTCTTGCATCTCCCATTCCATAGTATCTCGAATCATTATCTGAATGTGTGACTGTTCCTTTGATGGAGAATCCATCTGCACTGTCAACGTCAAATACATAGAATCCGCTCCAACGGTTGTATTCAGGTGCAAACACCTTTGATGTGATATGCTCCAAACTATCTGAATCTCCGCTTATTGGGATTGACAATACACTTCTTGATTTATCAAAGAAGAATGCCTTGTGATTGTATTGTGCTTCTGAATGACTTGATCTATCTCCAATTACAAAGTCATCTAAGACTTTGGGGTTAGTAACATCTGCCACATTGAATAGTGCAACCTTTACTCCTAACTGTTGGACTCTGTCATTGTCACCGACTTTGGTATCTCGTCCAATTCCAATTACATGATTCTCATCAAATGGGTGCAAGTAATTTGAGAATCCTGGAATTTTTAGTTCTCCAAGAATCTTTGGTGTGTCATTTGATAGGTCAATTACAAAGAATGGGTCGATTTGCTCAAATGTTACCAAATAGAGCCTGTCTCCCATGAATCTTGATGAGAATATGCTCTCATCAGGTGCAATATCTTCTAGTTCTCCTACAATGTTGAGTTGCTCATCTAGGACATATACTGCATTTGAGCGAACTGTTCCTTCATGTTGAATGTAATATTCTATTGTTGTTGCTACTCTAAGTCTATCTCCTGACTCATCCATTGAGAATTGATTTAGTAGTCTACCTGGAACTGTTCCCTTTGCAACATATTCTATTTTATCCTCATCAATTGAGATTTTGTGAATGATTGTCTTTCTGTTTTCTTCTTGAATCTTTACATCATATTCATTTAATGCATTCCTAATTTTTTCAAACAATTCTTCCTTGTCTGCTTTGCCCATTTCATTATAGGAATTTTGCATCAATTCTGAAATCTTTGCCCATTGTTCAGATGAATTTAATGAAGAATCATTTTGAATGCTCTTTATTTCATCTTGTATATCATTTGGAAGTAATGGAACAATTACATCATAGAATCTATCCCGTGATGAATTCTCATAATATCCAAATGGCATATTTTGTTGGTATGTCAAGTAGAAATTATTCTCAGATACGTAAAATGTTCCTGTGTATCCCATCAAGAAGGTTTCAGAGTTTATTGTATCTCCAAAGATGTCAATTGCAGTTAATGTGTTAAAGTTTGAAAATTCCTCAACGTTGTCAAAGTAAAATGCATCTGGAGTCATAATCCTGACTGAATCCTCCATTATTACTGGAAGTCTTGGGTATTGATGGTTTATGTGATTATTTGTAACAAAGTATGCATAGTCTCCAATCATTCGGGCATCTCTGAAATGACCATCAATGGAATAATCTTTGAGGATGGTTGGATTTTCCTTGTCTGATACATCTACAATTAATGCATGAGTAACTGGGTTGTATGATGGTCTAGGAATAAAGTCAAACTGCGGGATTATCTCATCCTCGCTTTGTCCATTGTAAAATATCGCCAGTCTGTCCTCATTGAGGAACATGTTTTGGATGTATTGTGATTCAATATCTAGTGCAATTTTGAGAATTAATCTTGCATCTTCAGCAGGATATGCGTCAATTATTGATAGTGTGTTTCTTGAAACAATGTAGACATACTTGCCATCATTTTTGAGATAGTCTGGCTCGTCTACATTTTCTACTTGAACATTTGTAGTTGAATAGTCCGCTCCTCCGTCATCTCCTTTGAATTCTGCTTGTGGTACTGACACTGCAACTGATTCTGCGCTATCAAACATTACAGCTTCTTCAACTGCCATACTTCTAATGACTCTATTATCATAAAATCCTCCGCCAAAGAGTGACGATGCTTCAAGAATTGAAACCAATTCTTCTTGTGATGATATTTGTTTAATGTCATTTGTTCCTTTGAAAAATTCTGAAACAGACTTGTCTACATAGACAATTTCAGGTGTTGGAACTTCAACGATTTGTGGTTCCTGCTCAAAACCAATTGCATACATTATTCCTGCTGTTACTATTACCGAAATGGCCACTGCAATTGGAATTATTATTTTAGAATTCATTTTACCATCTTTTCTGTTTCATCAGTTTTAGTGATTACTATCCCTTGGTAGTTTGTGATAAAAGGATTAGTGAAATTGAGATTTTACCAAACTTACATATTCGAGATTCTATTAGGATATTAATGTATGAAAATCCTGATGATGGGTTAACTGAAAAAATCAAAATTCTAGCCACAGATGACGAGAAAATAAAGTCATTTGGAGAACTATTTACAAATGATTCTAGCCGTGAAATCTTGCAGTTGCTGTTTAACGAGGAGATGACTGCAAATCAGATTGCACAAAAGACTGACATCTCACTTCAATTGGTAAAGTATCATCTAAACAAACTACAGGACTTGGGAGTTGTAAAAATCTCTAAAGTTGAAAAGAATTCAAAATCCCAAGACATGAAAGTATACTCTGCAACAAAATTCAGCATTGTAATTGTTCCACCAAAACTATCTCAAAAAACTAAAGAGAGCAAACTCTTGGTACGCTCCTTTAGACACATCTACAAAGTAGCAGGACTTGCAATTGCTACTGGTGTTTCAGGACTATTCTCATTATCTCAATTCCAAGACAAATCAATTCCAGTTCAAAATACAAGACAATTTGCAGCAGTTGAAGAATCCTCTGTACGTATGGAATCCTTTGATGAATCTGCCGAATCAATGGTTGCATCTGCACCAATTCTTGAGTCTGAACCCCAAGATCTTTTAGCAGGTATGGAAATTAGTCAAAAAGCAATTGATTCTGGTGTATCTGGAACTGACTTGTCTATACCTTTTGTAATAATTACCATAATTTTGGGTGGATTAACATTGTATTATTTTCTAAAATCAAGAAAAAACAACTAATCTAATGTAACTTCAATTGTTACTCTTTTTTCCTTTGCTCTTTCTTCACCTGGATACTTTAGTTCAGAAATTTTTCTATTCAACTCTTCATCTTTGACTAGCTTTGCTTGTCCTGTGAAAACTGTATCATTATACTGAATCTTTACTTGAGGATTTGCAATGGCATTTTGAAACCAATCTCCATCAGGTCTGTGTCTTGAAAAATAGATTTTTTCATTATAGTTTACGGCACGAAGCATTACTCCATGCTCTTTGCCAGTCTTTCTTCCCTTTGTTACTAGTATTGGCCGAAACAGGTTCTCTGTAATCTTCATGCGTAACTTGCCTCTGTCAAGTAATTTAACCCCATTGATAGAAATTTCTGATATCGAGTCTGATAAGCAAATCTCAACATTTCAAGCAATGTCCGTAAAACTTGAAGGCATGCCATCAAACGTGACTACCGCAGACACCTTTACTGGAAAAAAAGTCATTGACCGAGAGGGAATAGATTATGGTAAGGTAAAACACATTCACATCAATCAAGACACACTTACCGTATCTGGCGTTACAATCCATCAGGGATTTAACAAAGACTATTTTCTTGGAGATGATTACATTGACAAATTCACTGAAGAGACTTTGCTTCTAAGCAGACCTCCAGTAAGAACAGGAGTTCCAGTAGTGGATATCGATGATCACAAAATTGGCAAAGTAAAGAGACTGCACAGACATCCTGATACAAACGAACTCGAATCAATCGAAGTATCTGATGGATTGATGCATTCAAAGATTCTATCCAAATCAGAAATTTGGGGAATCGGTGAAAAAGTCATTTTAAGAATGACCAAAGAAGAATTCAAAAATCTTGAATGATTCTTTTTTTAATTTCTTTTTTCAAAAATACACTTAATCGGTTTTCTTGGCACAGTTCTCACAAACAGGAATTCCTTCCACTACTGTAACCTCAACATTTGATGAGTGGCATTTCTGACATAACCCTTTCATAAAAAAACTCGTAAATCACTCCTTAAATTTTTTTATGGATTGGAATTGGATCCTTAGCAATTTATAATTGAAAAATGCGATCTAGGTGTTGTATTCCATTGAGACAAAATCATTAACAAAATCATTTGGCGATGTAACGGCAGTAAATGATGTCTCTTTTACTGTTGAAAATGGTGAGATCTTTGGATTTCTTGGACCTAATGGTGCAGGTAAAAGTACAACAATGATGATTCTAACAACTTTACTCAAACCAACATCTGGTCAAGCTTTGATTGCTGGAAACAATGTAATGACTGATCCAAAAAAGGTACGTGAAAACATTGGATATGTCCAACAGGAAACTACTGTTGATGAATATCTTACAGGACGTGAGAATCTAATACTGCAAGCAAAACTTAATCACATTCCAAAAAATGAGATTGACTCTAGAATTGATGAAGTTTTAGATTTAATCGAACTATCTGACAAGCAAAACGAATCAGTTGTAACTTATTCAGGTGGAATGAGAAAGAGACTAGACATTGCAGGTGGATTGCTCCATAGACCAAAGGTTTTGTTTTTGGATGAGCCTACTGTTGGGTTGGATATCCAAACTAGGAGAAAGATCTGGGAGTATATCAAAAAGATTCATGAGGAGTTTGAGATGAGCATATTTCTCTCAACTCACTATATGGAAGAGGCTGACCAACTATGTGATAGAATTGGAATTATTGATGGTGGTAAAATTCAGGTAATTGACTCTCCTCAAAACATGAAAAATGCTATGGGAAATGAGGTTATTTCAATTGTAATTGAGGAAAATAACTCTAGAGATTCATTCTTGACTAAACTCAAAAAAATAGAATCTGTAAACAAAATCAATGAAGATGGCTCCAAACTAATTTTGTTTGTATCAAATGGAACTGAAGTAATACCCAAAATCTTTCAAATTTCTTCAGACATTGGAATCAAAATCACATCCATATCTTTGACTCAGCCAACCCTTGATGATGTTTTCATCTCTTACACTGGACATGAAATTAGAGATGATGATGGAACGTTTAATCGAAAACGAGAACACGCAAAAATGAAGAGGTTACGTGCATGAATACTTTGATGTATGATACATATACAATTTTTTGGAGGGAAATTAAGAGATACAAAAAATCTCGTAGTGGGGTCTTAATTAGACTGATACAACCTGCAATTTGGATTATAGTTATCGGAAATACATTTTCAGGAACTCAGCCATTAATTCAATCAGTTGGTTTTGAAGGTGAGTACATTGAATTCATGGCACCTGGTGTCATTATTCTTACTGCAATTTTTACAAGCATCTTTGGCGGTGTGAATACTTTATGGGATAGACGTTATGGTTTTATGAATAAAGCATTAACCTCGCCAATTTCTCGTTCTGCAATTGCATTAGGAAAAATGTCAGCCATTTCATTAATTGCAGCTCTGCAAGCTAGTTTAATTTTGGGAATTGCTTTGGCAATCGGTGTAACATTTCCTAATCCAATAATGATTGCACCAATTATGGCGATAGTCATTTTATTTTCTTTAGGATTTTCTGGAATCTCTGTGATGGTTGCAGCTACTGCAAAGTCTCAGGAAACATTCTGGGGAATTATCAATTTTCTTGGTATGCCTCTATTCATGCTGAGTCCTGCATTGTTCCCATTGGAGTTACTTCCAAACTGGCTTGCAACTGTTGCAAAACTAAACCCTGTCACCTACACTGTTCTACTTGTGAGGGAGATGATGACAGGCGTATCTGAAGGTGGTGTGTCCATAATACTTAGCCTTGGAATTATTGTTGTCTTTGTATTGGTTATGGTTGGATTAGCAAGTTATGTCTTTACGCGTGAAGTAAACAAGCCATTTTGACACAAAATTGACAAAAAATCAAACTATTGTTAACTCTGTTGATCTTTGAGAAATTTTGAAATAACTATCTGTTGAACACAACCCCTCTAATTGTAGCCACACTCTCAGTAATTTTACTATCTGGCACTTTAACTCCTTCATTTGCATTAGGTGATTATGATTTTATTGATGAATGGGGAGAATTTGGAATTTCAACTTTTGGACATTTTTCATATCCTCAATATATCGCAGTTGATGCTGAAGGAAATTCATACATTAGTGATTTGGGAAACAAACGCATTCAAAAATTTTCCAGCTCTGGCGAATTTCTTCTTGAATTTGGTGAAAGTGGAAAACAATCAGGTCAATTTCATCACCCTTCAGGTATTGCAGTAGACTCTGACTTTGTTTATGTTGCAGATCAAAACTTGCACAAAATTCAGAAATTTACCCTTGATGGAACCTTTGTATCTGAATGGGGAAAATATGGTAACAATGAAGGCCAATTCAAATCACCAAAAGACATTGCAGTAGACTCTGATTTCCTTTATGTTGTAGATGCTGATAATTACAGAATTCAAAAATTTACTATTGATGGTGAATTTGTATTGTCATTTGGTTCTGGTGGCATGAATCATGATCAATTTCTTATTCTAAGTGGAATTGCAGTAGATGAGGATGGAAATGTCTATGTCACAGACAAAGGAAATCGTAAAATTGAAAAATTCACTTCTGAGGGAATTTTAATAGAATCTTATCCTCTCCGTGGAACAAACTATGTCTTTGCACCTGAAGGAATTACCATTGCCCCTGATGGAAAAATATTTGTCATAAACTCTGCAGAAAACAGAGTTTTGTATCTTGAACTTGATGATGATTTACGTTTAGACATTTTTGAGCAACTAGGACCATATGGAAATTCTTTTGTTGATCCAACAGATGTTGTATTGGGATTTCACGGTGAATTGCTAGTAGTTGATTCTACTGCACATAAAGTAAAAGCATTTGAGACTCCCTTTTATGATGAAACAAAAATAATTCAAAGCCCTGAAATTATTGCCCCTGAAGTAACTGAAGGCTACGAGTCTGATGACATTCCACCTACAATCATGGCTCCGAGTGATATTAAACTAGAGGCAACTGATTTACTCACTTTTGTGCCAATTGGTGATGCAATTGCAGAAGACTTACACAGTGGTATCAAAGCAATTTTGAACAATGCTCCAGAAGCATTTTCACTTGGTGTAAGTAAGGTAACTTGGATTGCATTTGATAATGCAGGAAATACCTCTGAGGACTATCAAACTATTACAGTATATGCATGTGGAAATGTTTACTCTAATTACAACATGATAGTTGGAACTGATGAGAGTGATGTTCTTT
>REGK01000039.1 GCA_003702545.1 Candidatus Nitrosopumilus sp. | reverse complement strand
AGTCTTGATTTTGCAGATACTGCAATTATTGAGATAATTGCCACTGCTAGAATCATGGCTGCGATTGTACCAAATTCTGGGACTACAAAGGTACCGATTATTTCAATCTCTTCAGCCCCTGCTGGGAATGCTATGGTGAGTGTTCTGTCTGTAGATGTGACTGTTTCATCAAAATCTACTTCTTCTCCGTCAACTAGGACGAAAAAGTCGTCGTCTGCACCATCTGGGAAGGTTGCATCTAATACTGATCTAGGGATTGTTAAAGTAATTGAACCATCATCCATGGCATCAATTGAGATGATCAGTGAATTTGCATCTCCATCAGGTATGATTCCAAGCAATTTTGAGCCTGTTATTTCATATCCTATTAGATCAGTTGAACCTTCGATTGAAACGGTTGTGTCAGTTACTTCAGAAGTCATGGTTTCTGTTGGTGTTTTTACTGGTGTTTCTACTGTGGCAACAGAACCTCCAAATTCAAAGGATGTTGTAGCTGATCTATTATCATTACCATATTGAACAGTAATTGTATAAGTTCCCTCAGCTCTCATCAATGAACCTCCAGCAGTAATTTCTGTGCTGAATTTCTTGTCTGCACCAACTGTCAGTTGTGCAATTGAGACCATGTTTCCATTAGGAGCTTTTACAATGAGACTTACAGGAGTCCCTGCATAAAGATCTCTGACTTCACCTGTTACCATAATAACTTCGCCCTCTGAATAGGCTGTCTTATCTGTAGTAACAACAATCGTGTTTTGTATTTGTCCAAATGCTGGTGTCATACCAATACCTGCAACTAGAATTGCCGATACTGCAAACACCATCAATTGTGATTTCATTGAGTTTACGCCTGAATTTCTCCTATTTAAGGTTGTGAAAAGATTAGTTGACCAAATAGAAAAATCATCATTTTCTTGACGAATTTCAGATTAGATATATATTAACCTGAGCGTGAGATTTTGACAGTTTGTGTGTATTAATTACTGTTACATTTAATGTTCGATGTGGGGGTTTTGTAATTGGCAACTAAGAAAAACCAAATTCTTGTACCTGATCACATCTATGTTCCAAAACATGAAATCATTTCAAAACAAGAAGCTGAAGAAGTTTTAAAAAAATACAATTGTAAACCCACTGAATTACCGTTAATCTTTGTAAACGATCCTGCAATTTTGGGACTTGGTGTAAAACCTGGTGATATGATAAAGATCACAAGAAAGAGTCCAACTGCTGGTGAAAGTCTCTATTACAGATACGTGGTGGAAGTCTAGATGGCAGATCCTTCAACCAAACGTTGGCCAGTAATTCAAGACATCTTGAAGAGAGAAGGTATTGCACGTCAACACCTAAACTCATTTGATGAATTTTTAGAAAGAGGATTACAAAGTATAATCAACGAAGTCGCTCAGATTGATATTGAAAATGCTGAATACCCTTACAAAATTCAACTAGGAAAAGTTAAACTCCAACAACCAAGAATGATGGAACTTGATGGTTCCATAACTCATATCACTCCTGCAGAAGCTAGATTGAGAAATGTATCTTATTCTGCACCTGTGATGATGGAGGCAAGTGTTGTTGAAGATGGTAAAATACTCGAATCAAGATTTGTCCACATTGGTGATGTTCCAGTTATGGCAAAATCAAATGCTTGTATCCTGCATAATTTCTCTACCCAAAAATTAGTTGAACATGGTGAAGACCCAAATGATCCTGGTGGTTACTTTATCATCAATGGTTCTGAGAGAGTCATTGTTGGACTAGAGGATCTTTCTTACAACAAAATCATTGTAGATAGAGAAACAGTCGGTGGAAACATTGTTCACAAAGCCAAAGTCTATTCTTCAATTGTTGGTTATCGAGCAAAACTTGAACTTGTCATGAAAAATGACGGATTAATTGTTGCCAGAATTCCTGGTTCTCCAGTTGACATTCCAGTAGTTACTTTGATGAGGGCACTTGGATTAGAGTCTGATAGAGAGATTGCAGCAGCAGTATCTTTGGTAGATGAACTCCAAGATGAACTAGAAGCATCTTTTGAAAAAGCAGGAGATGTCCCAACTGCAAAAGATGCCATTGTTTACATCAGTAAAAGAATTGCACCTGGAATGCTTGAAGAGTTCCAGATTAAACGTGCTGAGACTTTACTTGATTGGGGTCTCTTGCCTCATTTGGGTAAACACCCTGAAAATAGAAAAGAAAAGGCTCAATTCTTGGGAGAAGCAGCCTGTAAATTATTAGAACTAAAACTTGATTGGATTAAACCTGATGACAAAGACCACTATGGAAACAAAGTCATCAAATTTGCAGGACAGATGCTTGCAGACTTGTTTAGAACTGCATTTAGAAATCTTGTCCGCGACATGAAATACCAATTAGAGCGTTCTGGACAGAAACGAGGAATTAACGCAGTAGCTGCTGCAATACGTCCTGGAATTATTACTGACAAACTAAACAATGCAATTGCCACAGGAAACTGGGGTAGAGGTAGAGTTGGTGTTACTCAACTACTTGATAGAACAAACTATCTCTCAACAATCAGTCACCTTAGAAGAATTCAATCCCCTCTTAGTAGAACCCAACCAAACTTTGAAGCAAGAGACTTGCATGCAACACACTTTGGAAGAATCTGTCCAAGTGAAACTCCTGAGGGATCTAACTGTGGTCTTGTAAAGAATCTCGCATTATCTGGAATCATTTCTGTAAACGTACCATCTGAAGAAATTGTAGAGAAACTCTACGATCTTGGAACTGTTCACTTCTTTGATGCAAAAGAAGATCTGAAGAAAGATGGAACCAGAATATTTGTTGATGGTAGATTAATTGGATATTACAAAGATGGTGAACAACTTGCAGAGTCCCTTAGAGACTTGAGGAGAAACTCAAAGATTCATCCACATGTTGGTGTATCATTTCATAAATCCGAAATTGAAGGCTCTACAAGAAGACTATACGTTAATTGTAATGCAGGACGTGTACTCAGACCATTAATCATTATCAAAGATAACAAACCATTACTAACTGCTGACTTATTAGACAAAATTTCCAAGAAACTCATCTCCTGGACTGACCTTTTGAGAATGGGAGTATTAGAAATGATTGATGCCAATGAAGAAGAGAACTGTTATGTCACACTAGATGAGAAAGACACAAAGAAACACACTCACCTAGAAGTTTTCCCACCGGCAATTCTTGGTGCAGGTGCTTCAATCATTCCATATCCTGAACACAACCAATCTCCAAGAAATACATACGAGTCTGCAATGGCAAAACAGAGTTTAGGATTCTCAACCCCTATGATGAATACTAGTACCTATGTTAGACAACACTTTATGCTATATCCACAAGTTCCAATTGTCAACACAAAAGCAATGAAACTTTTGGGCTTAGAAGACAGACCTGCCGGTCAGAACTGCGTCGTTGCAGTATTACCATTTGACGGTTACAACATTGAGGATGCAATTGTTCTTAGCAAGGCATCCGTTGATAGAGGATTAGGAAGAACATTCTTCTTTAGGATCTATGATGCTGAAGCAAAACAATATCCGGGTGGAATGCGTGATGCATTTGAAATTCCAAATGCTGAAGATAACATTAGAGGATTCAAGGGAGAGCGTGCATACAGACTCTTGGAAGAAGATGGTGTTGTTGCAGCAGAAGCTCCAGTAAAAGGCGGAGATATCCTCATTGGAAAAACCAGTCCTCCAAGATTTATGGAAGAATACCGCGAGTTTGAATCATCTGGTCCTTACAGAAGAGATACCTCAATTGGTGTTAGGCCATCAGAAACTGGTGTCGTTGATACTGTAGTTATGACTCAATCAAACGAAGGCGGAAAGATGTACAAGATTAGAGCCAGAGATATGAGGATTCCTGAAATTGGTGACAAGTTTGCATCAAGACACGGACAGAAAGGAGTTTTAGGAATTTTAGCTAAAGCAGAAGACTTGCCATATACTGCAAGTGGAATGTCTCCTGATGTTTTGATTAACCCACATGCATTCCCATCTAGAATGACTGTAGGTATGATGATGGAATCTATTTGTGGAAAATCTGCTGCATTACGTGGAGCAAGATTTGATGGTTCTGCATTTGTCGGAGAAAAGATGGATGAAGTTAGACAAGTAATGGATGCCCACGGCTTTGAATATTCTGGTAAAGAAATAATGTATGATGGAAGAACTGGAAAATCATTCCCAGTCGAAGTTTTCATTGGAGTTGTATACTACCAAAAACTACACCACATGGTTGCAGACAAGATACATGCAAGAGCACGTGGACAAGTTCAAATGTTGACTAAACAACCAACCGAAGGACGAGCAAGAGGCGGTGGTCTTAGATTCGGTGAAATGGAGAGAGATTGTTTGATTGCTTATGGTGCCTCTATGATTCTTAAAGACAGACTCCTTGACGAGTCTGATAAATCTGATATCTTTGTATGTGAAAGATGTGGTCTTGTTGCTTATCATGATGTTAAACAAAGAAAATATGTCTGCAGAGTTTGTGGTGACAAAGCCAAAGTCTCATCAGTTTCAGTTGCATATGCATTCAAACTACTCTTACAAGAGATGCAGAGCCTCAATGTTGCACCAAGATTGTTAATCAAGGAGAAACTATAATGTCCATACAAGCAGTAAAAGCAATTGACGGAATCAGATTCTCTGTTTGGTCTCCAACTGAAATCAGAAAATATTCTGTCGCAGAAATCACTGCCCCTGAAACTTATGATGAAGATGGAATGCCAGTTCAGGGAGGTTTGATGGATGGCAGACTAGGTACACTCGAACCTGGACAAAAATGTCTTACTTGTGGAAATACTGCAGCAAGATGTCCTGGACACTTTGGTCACTTGGAATTAGCAGAGCCTGTATTACACATTGCATTTATTGATAATATCTACAAATTATTACAATCAACATGTCGTTCTTGTGCAAGACTAAAAGTTCCACAAGACGATCTTAACGTCTTCAAAACTATCAAAGAAAAACATGCAGCTTACACTGCAATTTCACAAAAACGTATTCCAGAACAAATCATTGAAAAAGCAAAGAAAGCAAAAGAGTGTCCTCACTGTGGTAAAACACAATACGAACTAATCTTTACAAAACCAACTATCTTTGTAGAAAAAACAGAAATTGGTGAACATAGATTACTACCAATTACAATTAGAGAAAGATTTTCACAAATCCTTGATGAAGATTTAGAATTACTATCCTATGATCCAGTAACTGCAAGACCTGAATGGTTTGTACTGCAAGCATTTCCTGTTCCACCCGTAACTGTTAGACCTTCAATTATTCTAGAAACTGGAATTAGATCAGAAGATGATTTGACTCACAAGATGGTCGACATCATCAGAGTTAATCAGAGACTTAAAGAAAGTAAAGATGCAGGAACTCCTCCACTAATCGTTCAAGACTTGGTAGACCTATTACAATATCACACTACAACATACTTTGATAACGAAGTATCTGGAATTCCACAAGCTCACCACCGTTCTGGCCGTCCTCTCAAAACCTTAACTCAAAGACTCAAAGGAAAAGAGGGAAGATTCAGAGGTTCACTATCTGGAAAGAGAGTCGACTTTTCTAGTAGAACTGTAATCTCACCTGATCCTAACTTGGACTTGAGTGAAGTTGGTGTGCCTGAAGCAGTTGCAATGAAACTAACTATTCCTGAAATTGTTACAGAATGGAATATTGAAAGAATGAGAAAACTCGTAATTAATGGACCTGAGAAATTCCCAGGCGTAAACTATATCGTTAGACCGGATGGTGTAAAGATTAGACTAGACTTTGTAGAGGACCGCTCTACCATTGCTGAAACGCTTGAGATTGGGTACTTGGTAGAAAGACATCTTGCAGACGGTGACATTGTCATGTTCAACAGACAACCATCACTCCACCAAATGTCAATCATGGCACACTACGTCCGTGTACTTCCAGGAAAAACATTCAGACTACATCCATCAGTTTGTCCTCCATACAACGCAGACTTTGATGGTGATGAGATGAACCTTCACGTTCCTCAGAGTGAGGAAGCCAGAGCAGAAGCAATTCTCTTAATGAGAGTTCAAGATCAATTGATCTCTCCAAGATATGGTGGACCAATCATTGGTGCCCTAAGAGACTTTGTAACTGGTGCATACCTTCTAACTAAAGATGATACAGTTTTGACCATTCAAGAATTCTCAAACCTTGCAATGCTTGGTGGTTACACAGATCCTCTTCCAAAACCTGCAACTAAAACTAAAGATGGTCCAGCTTACACTGGAAAACAACTCTTCTCATTGTTCTTGCCAAAAGACTTCAACTATGTCATTACATCAAAGTGGTCAAAGGGAACAAAAGGACAAACAAAGGATGTTGTAATTAAAAACGGTGAACTAATCAGTGGTGTCATTGACAAATCTTCAATTGGTGCTGAAGAACCAGAAAGTGTACTTCATAGAATTGCAAAGGATTATGGCAATGCTGTAGGAAAAACTTTCCTTAACTCTATTCTCATTATGGTCAAACAATTCATCACCCATTATGGTTTCAGTTATGGTTACGGTGACCTCATAGTACCTGACAAAGATAAACAACAGATTCTTGATGACATTCAAGGAACTTATGACATTGTAAGTGATTTGACTGATCAATACAAGAAAGGAACCCTCAAGCTAACCAGAGGTATGAAACCTGAAGAAGCATTAGAGGCATACATTGTAAATGAATTGGGTAAAGCAAGAGACAAAGCTGGTTCTTCTGCAAATGACTGTCTTCCAGCAGATAATGCAGGAAAAATCATGGCTACAACTGGTGCCAGAGGTTCATCACTTAACGTGGGTCAGATGGCAGGAGCTCTTGGACAGCAGTCAAGAAGAGGTAACAGACTTCATGAGGGTTTCAATAATAGAGCATTAACTCACTATCAAGAACATGATGATAATCCAGATGCACATGGATTTGTAAAATCCAATTATAGAGAAGGACTATCTGCACTTGAATTCTTCTTCCACGCAATGGGTGGTCGTGAAGGACTTGTAGACACAGCCGTTAGAACACAACAAAGTGGTTACATGCAGCGTAGATTGATCAATGCATTAGAGCACATTAGATTAGAATATGATGGAACCGTAAGAGATCCACACGGACACATTGTACAATTCCTTTATGGTGAAGACGGAATTGACGTACAAAAGAGTGACCATGGTATGGCATTTAACCCAAGCAGATTAATTGAATCTCAAAAAATTATTGATTCTGGTAAAAATGCAACAAAGGAAGAAATTGAAACCCTTACCAAGAAATACACCAAGACATTCAATCCAAGACTAACTACACTTGTTATTGACGCATTACTAGATTCAGAATTAAGCAAAGATGGTGTTGAAGCAGTATGTAAGAAAGGATTACTACTTTACAACAAAGCCAAAGTAGAACCAGGACAAGCAGTTGGAATTATCACTGCACAATCAATTGGTGAACCAGGTACTCAGATGACATTGAGAACATTCCACTTTGCAGGAATTAAAGAAAGAAACGTAACATTAGGTCTTCCAAGATTAATTGAGCTTGTCGATGCAAGAAAGAAACCCGTTACACCAACTATGGATATCTATCTTGATGATGAATCTAAGAAATCAAGAGAAAAAGCAATTGAGGTTGCAAGAAATGTTTTGCAAACCAAAGTAAGCGCATTGATTGCAGATAGCGAAACTGATTATGCTACTGAAATTAAACTAATTTTGAGCGAAAATAGGCTCAGAGAAAGAGGCTGCTCTATTGCAGAAGTTGAAGCTGCATTGTCTTCTAACAAGAAATTCAAGATGGAGACAACTGGCGAACTTATCACTCTAAAACTAGTTGAAGAGTCTGACACTGCAACAGTAATTGCAATTAGAAACAAGGTCCTCAACACCACTGTCAAAGGTGTACCTGACATTGAACGTGTAACCCTCGTCCAAAAAGATGATGAATGGGTTATTCAGACAACTGGTTCTAATGTTGCCAAAGTCTTAGAAGTTAAAGGCATAGACAAAACAAATGTTAGAACAAACAATGTCTTTGAGATTGCAGGAACTCTTGGTATTGAGGCCGCAAGAAATGCATTAATCAATGAACTTAATGGTACTCTGGAAGACCAAGGACTTGAAGTAGATGATAGATACATTATGTTAGTAGCTGACTTGATGTGTTCTCGTGGTTACATGCAACAAATTGGTAGACACGGAATTGCTGGAACCAAAGATAGTGTATTGGCAAGAGCAGCATTTGAGATTACAGTTCCAACAATTGCACATGCTGCACTTGGTGGAGAAATTGAACAACTCAAAGGTATTACTGAAAACGTAATTGTTGGAAGTAACATTCCAATTGGAAGTGGTACAGTTGATTTGTACATGCAAGTAAGCAAGAAGAAATAACTGGATGATAATTATGGCAGATGAAATTTCAACACTAATGACAAACTCAAAAGACAAAGTTGTATTACTTCGATTAAGAAACAACAAAACTGTTCAAGGAACTCTAAAAGATTTTGATATCCACATGAATCTTACCCTGGAAAACGCTGAGGATGTTTCTGAGGATAACAAAAAACAGCTAGGCAAAGTCTTACTTCGCGGAGATAATATTTTGGCAATATCTCTTCCTGAAGAAGAGTCAAACTAACAAACCATAAATCTAAAACCTTCTACACAAAAAGTAATTGCTTGATTTTTTATTCTTAATTTTCATTTTACCATTTGTATCCGCTCAAGAAATTCCAGAGTATGATGAACCATATGCTCCTATATTTTTTGATAGACCTGCTTATTCTTGGACTGATAAAATTAAAATCAAAATAATTGCTCCTAGTTGGAATACTGACAAAGACTTGATTGATTCAATTGGAGATAATAATGAAAACCCAATCAAAATCTCAACACGGAGTCATTCACTAGAATCCTACAAACTAACTGAAACTGATGTGTCAAGTGGAATATTTACTGGCGAAGTTATTCTTACTGGCTTCTTACATGATGCAGACGGTGATGGTGATTATGATACAACTCCTAGAACTGTTGGTAATGGTCCTACAAGTGGTTTCTTAGAAGTTGAAAGAGATTCAGCAGTTACCGTATCATTTGAGTTTGCTGATGGTGTTGTGCTGTCTGAATCTGTACCGGTCTCATGGAATTTTGGAACCGTAGAATTTGAAAATGATGTTTTCTTTAGTGATGACTCTGTTTTAGTTAGAGTAATTGACCTTGACATGAATCTTAATCCTGAGGCAATTGATCAAATCCTTGTAGAAGTTTTTTCAGACTCTGATGTTGGTGGAATCACTGTAAATGCAATAGAAACATCTGAAAGTTCTGGTTCTTTTATCGCCACAATATCTCTTACTGAAAATTCTGCATCAAGTGGAAATAGACTCTATGCAATTCCTGGTGATGAAATTTCTGCTAGATATACTGATTACACTCTTCCGAAACCATATTCTGAATCTGATAATTTGGAAATTCAGGCTCAAGCAAGAGTCGAATCATCAGTCTCCTCAACTCAACGACTAGATAATTCTGAAATTAGTATATCTGATAGTTTTGGAAATGATCTTGTATCTTTTTCTTCTAATCAACAAATTCAGATTGTAGGAAGTATATCCAATATACAAGAATTTGATCAAAAATTTGTTTGTTTTTTTCAAGTAAAAAATTCTCAAAACTATGTTGTATCCCTTTCTTGGATCCAAGGTCAGTTGTCATCAGGACAAAATCTTGACGTCTCTCAATCTTGGATACCAAAAAATTCTGGAGATTATGTCATTGAAACATTTGTATGGACTTCGATAAAAGACGCAACTGCATTATCCAATTCTATCACAAAATCAATTTCAGTAGAATGATAAAGTATCAATCATACGTGATTATTAAATAGAAAATTACGTATTTTTTAATGTGATTCGATTTATTCTGGGAATAACTCTAGTAATAACAGCTTTTTCACCATTTACATTCAATGAGATTTTTGCTGACTCATTTAATGTGAGTTTTAACAAGGAACATTATCAAACTGGTGACGCACTAGTGATATCTGGTCAAATAATTGATTTTGGAATGCCTGTAATTGCTATGAGCATATTTGATCCTGGTGAAAAAATTCTTTCTGCAAATAATTTGGATCTTTCATCTGATGGGAGTTTCACAAAAACAATTCCTTTGGAATCTCCATTTTACGAAATACCTGGAAATTATCTCATTAAATTAGACTATGGCCAAATAACTGAAGAACATAATTTTGTAATTAACAGTGATGTCTCTGAACCTGAAACTTCGTCCCAAGAGGAAATTGTACCTGAAATTACGTCTCTTTATACTGAAAAAGACCATTATTCTGATGGTGATACAATCAAAATTTTTGGAACTGTATCTTCTTTAGATTCTCCTACTATTCTAATTGGAGTCCATGATCCTTTTGGTACTCCTGCTGGATTTTATTTTGGAAACATAAACCATGATTTAGAATTTTCTGCAAACTTTCTAGTCAAAGATGGTGTTAACTTTAAATCTGAAGGGACTTACTCAATTAAATCTCATTACTCTGAAACTAGTTTGGAACATTTCTTTGAATATTCTGGAGAGTTGCATGCTGAAACACAAACAACTGAGGACACAACACAAACAACTGAGGACACAACACAAACAACTGAGGACACAACACAAACAACTGAGGACACAACACAAACAACTGAGGACACAACACAAACAACTGAGGACACAACACAAACAACTGAGGACACAAAAACAATAGATTTAACTGAAGAAATAATTGATGAAAAAATAATCTCACAAAATGAAAACACAAATGATAAAACAGAAATGAAAATTGAAACAGAAATTGTTTCCAAAGGTACTTTAACAAAAAATAATTCTGAAAATATTTTAGATAACGAAGAACATGATAATCTTTCTGTAGAAGATATTGAACTTGGAAAATTATTAAATCAAATTAATCTTGATTGTGATTCTAGTATTTTTGTTGATACTATTTCCTACTATGATGGTATGGGTCCTGCACTTTACAGATTATGTCAATTTGATGACTCTTTGAATTTTTTTAATGATTCTCTGATTAACGATCCTGACAATGTTGAGATTCTTGTCAACAAAGGTTCTACATTAGGAAAAGTTGGATTTGTCTCTGAAGCAATTGCGTACTATGATCATGCTATTGCCCTTGACCCTGATTACTTACCAGCAAAAAATAACAAGGCAAATGCATTGGCAAATTTTGGAAATCTTGATGATGCCATTTTTCTTTACAATGAAATTCTAGAAGAAAGTCCAAATTACTACACTGCAAGAAGCAATCTTAATACTGCATTATCCCTAAAATCTGAAATTCCAGAAACTTCTGAAGTTGCTGATATTACTGAATCTCAAATTGAAACTTTGTCAAATGAAAAAACTTTATCTGAAAAAATAACTCCCAAAGAAAACAAAAATGAAATACAACCTAACTTTTTTGAAGAATTGACTCGTGTATTTTCATCTTTGTTTGGTTTTAATGAATGATCTTTATTTTCTGCATGCGTAATTTTTCCATAAACCTATAAAGCCCTGTTGCGACGATGCTCATAAGGAAAAACATGAGTAAGATACTTGAAAAATCTTTGAAGGATGCCCGTAAAGAAGGTAAGTTAACCATGGGTACTAAACAAGTTTTGAACTCTGTAAAAAATTCCAAGCTAATTGTATTGTCTCAATCTGTAGAGAAAGAAATGATTGAGCAAATTGAAACAGATGCAAAAAAAGAAAAAATACCTTTAGTGAACTTCCAGGGAACTTCAGTCGCATTGGGTAGATTATGGGGCTTACAAT
>REGK01000038.1 GCA_003702545.1 Candidatus Nitrosopumilus sp. | reverse complement strand
GGATGTTCTTGTGGACACGATGAAACAGGATGTTCTTGTGGACACGATGAAACAGGATGTTCTTGTGGACACGATGAAACAGGATGTTCTTGTGGACACGATGAAACAGGATGTTCTTGTGGACACGGAATGACCTGTGAATCAGGTTCTGATGGATGTACATGTTCTGAAGATGGAATTTGTAATTGTGACGACGGATGCACTTGTACATCTTGTCATCAATGAAATGATTCTAAAAATCTAATTTCTTTTTATTTTATTTTTTAGGTCTTTTTCGAGGATTTTTCTCATAATATTTTTCCACATTCTCATTCCATTCTTTGTTTTCTGGTAATCGTGAACGTGGATGAGGTCTCTTGCCTTTCTTTGAAAGGATGTCGCTATTTTCTTCGTAAAATCTATCGATTTCTGCAATTAATACATCAAGGAACTTTGATGCATCTTTTGCTTCTTGACTTTTTGGGTCTCTATGTGTTAATATTGAATTTACAAGTGTGTTTACTTTAGCAGTTTTTATCTTGTATTCGTAACGAACTCTATTTTCAAATGTAATCATTTGGCTTAACTATGATTCACTAGTGTATATTCATTTCATTTCAGAACAATCCTGTGCTTGATTTTTACCTGCTAGTTTAAATTCAGACAATTCATAAAAAATTAATGTCTAAAAATTCTCAAAACAATGACTTTGAATTGTTTGAAAAAATTAATCAGAAATTTTTTCTTGAGATAGAGCAAAATGTTCCTCACATTCAACAGACATTATTTGATTTACAAAATGAATATTACAAATTATGGAAAAACTATGTAAATTCACAACTATCTCTCCAAAAAGAATTTTTCAACAAATCTGGATTTGATTATTCATTTACGGATTCTGCAAAAGGCATTATTGAAAACATGTCTGAAGAGGCAATAAAGTTTCGTTCTATATTACATAAGATGATTATTGCAAATATTGAACAAAACAAAAACTATGCAAAAGTGTTAAATGAGAATTCCAACACTTTTGTTGATTTGAACAGAAAGATAATGGATAACTGGATTTCTATGTTCAAAACAAATCAAAATACTTGATTTGAATAATTACTGACCCTCTCTTTAGATTTTTGCTAGGATCTTTTTCTTTGCCTCTTGGAATTCTTTGGCAGTGATCAGTCCTTTCTTTTTCAACTCTCCTAATTTTTCTAACTCTTCTAGGTGTTTTTGTGTGGATGTCTTTAGTTTCGTTGAAATTTTCTTTTTGACAGTACTTGATTTTGCTGTTTTCTTGAGTTTTGTGGCAAGATTTGTTTTCTTTTTTGAAATTACTTTACTTATTTCAAATCCTCTCTTCTTTGCATGCTTGATGATTTCATCAGATTTTTGCTTGGTTACATCGTCTACAAGTTTGCGTCTTTTTGCCATCTTTCCTAATTCTTGGGTTTTTTTGCGTGCTAACCTGCTTTGGTATTTCAAATCCTTGATAATCTCATTTTTTGTCTTTTTCTTGAATCGTCTAGTATATTCTTCAATTACTAGTATTGGAAATGGACTGTATTCTACATCTAGATAGTATTTGATTATGGTGTCGTCAGGTAATTTTTGAAGATATTCTTTAATCGATTTTTCTGATTTTAACATCATAAATTTTCTCAAATCATTCTCTTAAAAAGATTGATTTAGAATGCAATTTTGAACCTCTTTTCTTGGTATTCTTCATCATAGATTTTCTTTATTTTGTTTTCATCAAACAATTCATTTACTATCTTTTCAACTTCCTCTTCTGGCATACCGAATCTCCTGTGAATGTGTCTTGTTGCAGTTGTTTCATTAATCCCTGATCTGTTTTTGATAAATTCTAAAATTTTTTCTTGAACATCATATTTGTTACTCATGATTACTTCTTAGAAGAATATTATTTTAAAATTAGTATCCTGAAATTAACGTGCATTCCATAGAACAAACTCTAGAGTTTGAATCAAAAATCTTTCCACAAACTTTACAATTTTTTTCCATGCTATGTTATAGAAAATTTTTCTATTAAACGCTTTGAAAATTAGTCTCTTCTAATTAGTGATAACTAATTAGCATCACCTAATTAGTCTGTTCTAATTTTATTATGATTTAAATAATTTTTTTACAAATACAATTCATGAAAGATAGTTCATGTAGAAAATGTGGTGAACAACTCTATGTTTTAAAAAAATGTGATGTCTGTATGAAACCAAATCAGTTCACATGCGGTAAATCTGGTCATATGACAGATGAAGAAATTCATGTGCAATGTATTATGATGCATATGGATTATGCAATTCTTTCAAACTAGAGTCAAAAATTATTTGTAAAACTATTCTTTATTCATTCCAAATTGGTTGTGATTTCAACCATGCAATCAAATCTCTATACAACTTGCTTTTACGCATGTTTAGCACGCCAATTTCTAGGTTTGTTGATGATTTTACCGTCTTGGAATAGTTTTCATATTTTGCAAAAATAATTTTGTCTAAATACATCTCATTTTGCATCTCTTTTTTTGCCAATTCTTCAGATTCAGTCATGGCAAAACTGGCAAATAACACTCCATCCACCCAATACGCATTTGCAGATTCTAAGGAAGACATCATGCCGATTAGATCATCTAAATCAAGTTTGATCATATCTCGAACGTATATTTTGTCATATGGTTTGTGAATGAATTCCGTCATATCTCAACATTGTAGACTAGTTTTATGAGTATTTGGTAATTTTATAACTGGTTTTTACTAAATTGATTCATGACTGATAACCCATCTGATTTTTCTGAACATGAATTGTTTGTCACAGAATTTCCAAAGAAAGGATATGGTATAGTTGATTATCTTCAAGGACGTGTTCATTTTGCATTGCTTGATCAGATGAAACTCATGCACACATCTGGAATGACTCAAGAACAAATCAAAGAAACAATCTTGATTCGTGTCAATGAAATTATTGAAAATTTTGAACCTGAAAAAAACTCAAAAAGTTCTTGATTCCATATTTTTTGAATCTGCCATGATAATTTTGTGACATTGACAATAACAGTTGGTATGAGGCATATCGTTATTCATTCTATACTTGCATTCTTTGGTGTGTTCTATTTGTGACAATCTAAAACCTTGTTTTTTAAACCAAAATGTTACTTAAGAATTTCACTTGCTTGTTGATTTGTATTCAAAGTATTCTTGTATCTCTTCATTGAGTTTTTTTACCAGATCATCATCTTCAAAATCTGATTTTCTTAGCATATTCCATGTTTCTTCAATTCCCTGCTTTAAGACAAATAGTGTCCTTTTATCATCACAATGCATATTCTCTTTTTTAGATTGTTAAATTTAATCCATTAAAAATAAAAAATAATCCTTAGATTCTCTAAGGTATTTCGTCGATATTCTTTGTTTTTTGCACCTGGAATCTAGGCTATCTGATGGTTCAGGAATGTTCTTCCTCAGAGATTAGCCATGAAAGACCAATTGCTTCTTCCCATGATGAACTGTAATTGTTATTATTCATGATTAGAGATTGGGGAATTTTCTATTTAACAAGAGTGAACGATTCATCAGTATCAAAAATATGAACAAATTAGTAGTTATTCTTTATATCAAATTTTGATTATTCTATTTACCCGACCATAGATGGTATGATTCAAAATAATTTTGAATCTTACCATTTTTTAATTTGATAGAGTCGACATTTTTTCATAATAGTATTCTTGTTTTTTCAAATCTTTTTCATTAATAATTCTGAATTTTCTAATTGGGATGAGTCTTGATATCTCTTCATAGGTGGTAATATCAATTGCATCTGCCGCAAAAGCAATTTGCAATAGTGGTGCCTTTTCTTTTATTATTGGCTTGACCTGCTTATATCCGCTACTTTGTCTCATTCCTGTTCTAAACAATCCAATATGCTTATCACTCTTTGAAACTTGAGGATCCTGATAACAACAAAGTGCAAACTCATCTTCTTCTTTCTCAATTATTGTTAATCTGGTAAATTTTTCACTCCAATTTTCAATATTTTTTGAAATCTCCACTGCCTCATCTTTATCCTCAAAGACTATTGAGACAACTATCCTGTCTTTTTCATGTGCCCATGAAATACCGTAAAAATTCTTTCTCCAGTCAATCTCAAATGACATGAAATTTGTAAAAAAATCTCACATTAATTCTTTCTAATGTTTGTTGATCTTTGCAAGAAAAAAATAACTAGCAATCTTTGTTACATTCACATTTTCTGCTTGTAAACAGATTTTTGAATGCTTCAAATCTTGACTGGGAAATTGATGGTTTTTTTCTTCCAACAATTTTGAATAACTTGATCCCAGTCTCAGAGCTAGTTCCTTTTAGTGCCCATGAACCATTTTTCATAAGATATGGCTGTGGGTCTTTCATTGACACTTTTTTGCGTGCCTTGATATCGTATGCCTCTATTACTGACATGTACCTTAATTGCAAAATTTCTATTATTATTCAAAAGTAAATTTTTTCACAGTATCTAGCTGAAAAATAATTTTAAAACAAAAAAAGAGAATCAATGTGTAATTCTTATCGAGGATATCTCACATTCACATGCTTCTCTTTTTCCACAATACGGACAGTTGCAGTCACAATATAGCAATGCAACTCCGCAGGCTGTACACTTTGTGTATTCTGCAAAATCTTCTCTCATGCCTATTCATACATTAGAAAATTGATAAATTATCTGACAAGTTTTGTGTAAATTAGTTTCAATATTGAATTTTTTTTAAACAAATGTTTGGAAAATGGTTGTTGGTTTTTTTATATTTCGAGTCTGTACTATTAGTGGCGTCTTCGATTGGTGGTCTAGGCATGCTATAAACGACCACTATTCCAAGACGTTGTCAGTTTCTTTTTTTCAATAATGCTTCTTCAGGTGTTTTGTCTTTATTTGATTCCCAATGCCAATTATGATGCTTTTTCCAATGTTTGTCTAATTCATCTGTAGTTGGTTCTTTTCCCAAAGGGGTTCCACATAATTTACACTGTATCATTTTTCTTAATCTCTTCTTTTTTCTTTTTTGGTTTTATTATTGGATGACATTGTGCTGGCAAATTTTCATCATCCATGTTTTTTTGAAATTAATTCTTGAAAATAAATATTTGTTTGAATGCTATGATGATTTTGCTTTTTTCTTTTTGAAATTACTTGTTTTCTGTCTTTTTCTCTTTTGCTCTGAATTCATTATGGAATATGTTTGACCTGTTTTGCACAATTTCATTTCTCCTGAAATTTCATCATGTGTTGACTCTATTTTTCCACTTGTGAGCAACTCTCCAACTACATCCCATGCTTTGCTCTCAGATATGTCAAATTTGTAGGGAATCGTTGAAACTTTGGTAAAAAAACCATTTTCTGAATTTCTCAAAATGAATCTCTCTACTTTCTGCTCAGTTGTTAATGATGGGCCTTTCTTTACAAATTTTCTAAATGGTCTTTTTTGGGACATGTATACTCAAATTGTATTATTGTGTTTTAGATAAATCATTTTGCATTTATTGTATCAGGATCATTGTTCCCTGGCAAATACTTTTCTCCCAAAACTGCTTTCATCTTTTCATCAAATTCTTCTTGGAGTCTTGTCAGATAGATTTCAGCTTCTGTCTCATCTTCTGGAATTCCGGTGTCTGTATCATAATTGAAACCTGTTGCCAAATGGTAGAATTCCTCAAAAAATTCTTTGCAATCGATGACGTCTGCATCTGAATCAATAGTTGCTACAAAACACTTGTTTTCAATCCTGAAATTCAAGCAAATTTCCTCCTCAATCATGACATCGGCCATGACTGCCATGAGATATGGTATGTGTTTCTCATCAATTTTTGCTTCATTTACATTTGAAATCCATAATTCCTCTCCGTTAAGCATGTGATCAAAGGTTCTGACCACCATGTCTCGAATTTCTGAATCTGAATATGCCGATTTTGATTTCCATAGGGTCTTGTTATACTCTTGAGGTATAACGTAGATTACATCAAATCTCAAATCCTCGTTTAACTGATCAAATTCCCAAACTTGTTTGTTGGTCCACATTGGAGAAAATCTTCCAATTAACTCTCTGGTAGTTTGGTTCAATATTTTATCCTGATTTTCCTATCGTTTAATTTTAACTAGCCTACTGAATTCCTGATTTTAAATATTCAATCGTACATTCTGCAAGCTCTTTATCTGAATGTTTTTTTATGTCGTGTTTACAATTAGGACATATTCCTTCTTGTTCTTCAGTAAATTCGTCTCCAACTTGCTTCATGCAACACTCCATTAACTCTGGTGTTGAATGAGACTCCATTGAAAGCTTACATGTTGGACACTCTGTCATGTTTTTCTCAATTAGTAATTGCTAATAAATTATATTTAATTTCAAGATAAAGTTTTTGTGGATTTTAAAAAATTTCAAAATATAAAATGCATATGTAATGAATCTGTCAACTTTGAATTAATTGGTGAAATTGAATGTGATTGGGGTGAGCATGTAGTAATTCAATGTCCTAGATGTCAAGAATTGTTTTCGGTTGATAACTCATGTCCTGCTTTTCATGATATCTTGGATTTGGAAAAAAATAATTTTGAACTATTTTCTGATAAAGAAAAATTTGATTATACGTTAAATTCTCACCCAAATTAGTTTGGCCACAGATAAAAGTTGATAATCAATGCCGTGATGCGTTAGTGCGATTATCAACCATCCAGCTACACCTATGG
This sequence comes from Candidatus Nitrosopumilus sp., assembly GCA_003702545.1. GTDB lineage: Archaea > Thermoproteota > Nitrososphaeria > Nitrososphaerales > Nitrosopumilaceae > Nitrosopumilus. The sequence continues at coordinate 5,143 of REGK01000038.1, read as the reverse complement.
CAATACCTTACCTTCAAGAATTTTCATAAAATGAAAAAACGACGTAAAAATTGATCTTTCAAATGAAAAAAGCTTATCTGATTATCCAAACAAGAGTATGAATCCTACAGCCAGTGCTCCAACTGATATGCCCATCCACATGTAGAATTTACTATTCATTACCAATCCTTGAAAATATCTGAAATTAATAGTTTAGAATCAGGAGCAAGCAAGTCTGATATTTTTTGCATCGACTCTTTGGGAGTTACGTACAAACATCAAACAGGCAATCACCTTGCTTCCTGTATTTCTGATTTTATTCCTCAAAAAATCATAAAATAAAACGTGTCTTGAATTTTAATCAAAATGGTTTGAAAAAATGATCCATTTTCTGTGCCTGATAATTTGAGCCTAGAATCTTTTTTCACATGTGTTCAAAAAACACCTTCTCTTTTCGCCTAAACTGTTCTAGGCATACTCCTTTAGCCGTTTTGGGGCATTCCTAAGTTTATCAAAATTCTTCATTTTTCTAGAATCATTTGCCATTAAACAGTAATTCTCAACAAAAAATTTTTCAATTCCAAAATACAATGTTCCTTGTTTGTTAATCACATGTAAAGGCATTCAAAAAAATGGGATTCATGAAAAATGTCCATTTATTCATGATGGGGAGTGGGGTGATTCTGAATTAACAGAACATCAAAATTTTCACAATTCTCAGGAATCTCAAAATTATTCTTGGTTGGGATTTGATACATCTCAACCTATTGGAAAATTTAGTGGGCGTGATGGAAAGCCATCTTGAATCACAATCTAATTATTCAGAAATTTACAAATTATTAGATAATGGCTGAAAATGAGAATCTGTTTTGGAGTAAAGAATATTCTCTGAAATGGTCTGACTTTAAGGCAGAACACAATCCTGCATCGTATGCTGATTCTCATAGTGTGATAAAGTATGGATTTACCTGGACAGTTGATTCTGAAAAAATGGGTCGTGATATTCTATTTTTGATCAAAAATATCCAAGTTTCTGTAGAATTTTGTCCTTTATTGTCTTCAGTTAGACCTTCTGAGACAAGCGATCAATTATTGAAATATGAACAAGGACGTTTTGATATGGCAGAACTTGTAAAACGTGAAAACATCTTTGATCTGCAAACTAAATTTGAAGGTAAGAAATTCCCAACACGAGGAAAAAATGAAGACCAACGTAAACAACTTGCAAAAGAAGACTCTGGTAAAATGATTGCTAAAGAAATAGAACAACTACAAAAAATCCTTGACAATAGATTAGAGGAATATGATGAAACTACGGACTATGGAAACAATGCAGAAAAACAATCTGAATATGCATTAAAATTTCAAAAATTAAAATTATAAAATATTCTTGCACTGCAGACTCGTTTTTTATTAACTCTGATTAATCATGAGAATTATGGAAACTGCCAAACTTCCTAAATTCAATTGGGGTCAGGTATCTGAACTCAACTCGGGCCATACTTCAGAAGAATGGGGAAAGAGCACAAAAAAGTCACTACCTAAAACATTTGTTGCATACAGTGTTTGTTGGGATTAGTGCTGTTTCTCAAAAATTTTATTTTCATGAATTGAATTAATGTAATTTACCAGACTTCGATAATATTTTAGATGAAAATCCAAATCCCTGATTTCTGTTTGTTTTAACTCTTCTAACTCTGGTCCAAAATCTCTTTTGTCTGATTGAATATGGTGTAATGTGTTTTCATTAATCTCAATCATGTGAAATAGGCTGTGAAGAACTTCTTCTTTGGTTAATGTCCTGTCACATGATTTGCGCAGTAATGCCTCAACCCAATCCATATTATTTTGCAACCAAGTTGTTATATCACCACGAGAATGTGATTATTTCTCACCTTTGCTCTATTTTTTTTAATTGAGGCTAGAATCTATTTTTTTGCGCCTTCTTTTTTCTATCCATTATCTCCTTATTTCTTTCTGCATCTGAATGGATTTCTACGTGCTCATACAGTGCTTCTTTTGTATCAAAAATCTGCTCACAGTAGTAGCATTGATGCATTGTTAATTTAGCACATTCTAAGATTTATTGTTTTTTTAATGCTAGGCGTGAAATTGCAAAAAATAAAAAGAAACTTGGTGGGCTATCCACCTGATTCGTATGCTGCTCTTACTTCAGCTGCTTCATCTGCAAATGGATCTTCATGCCATTGCTCTTTATTCAAGTCTGCACCAAATCCACTTTCTGATGAAAATGCACCCTGTTGTGCTGCTGGCGCTAGTACTGCATCATCTCTAAGATAATTTTCTTGGTTATCATGTGCATAGACCATAATTCCGGCCATTGCAGCTACACCAATTGCAATACCTGCATATATCATAGCGTTTCCCATGTTGAGAATTTCATATTTTTTCTATTAATCCAGTAGGTCTTCAGTGCAATGCAGTGAAGAGATTAGTGTGTCTCCACTTTGATCTCTGAATTACATGAGGGCAATTCATTAGTCTCATTTCTGAACTGCTCAATTATTTGCAACTGTAGATCTTTTGGATTGTCTGCAAACACTCTTTGATAGAACTGTGTTTTTTGCATACACTCATTGTCTTCAAATTCAGTATCTACGTATTTTGTAAATGTCTCTTCAAGATTATTGGTTTCTCCAATGTATATTGGATGCTTGCTTCTATTGTATAAGACGTATACTCCTGGGTTTGGTTTGACAAATTTTGCACTTTCTAACCAAACTCTCATCTTGTCATCAAGTAATTCCATGATCTATAATGTATGTACTAGATATTAAACGATAATAAAATTTGGACGCTAAATCCCAATAACCTTTTTACTAACTAAAATTTCTGATAAAAACCAAGATTGATGCTGAAAACTACCATTTATTTTTTGATCTAGATCATATGATGAAATAAATGAAAGATCGTAAAGTATTACACAAAAATCAAAATTAGAATACGATAAATAAGAAAATTACATCATAAAAAATCTGCCTGAAATGAAAACCTGTCCTAAATGTAAGTCTGAAATCAGAATATCAAAATTTGGCACAACCACCGTTGAAGCAAAATGTGATTGCCAAAAAGCACGATATTTCATAGATTCTGGAAATGATGATGATGCAAGAGAGTCCTATATTCGTAAGTTATTTGGAAATTCAAAACCCTCAACTCAACCCCCTATAATCAAAAATGAATCTGTTTCCAAAAATACTACACAAAACATACCAATTTCAAAAATTGAGGAATATTTCCCAACAAATATTGTTCCAAGAGAAATTCAAAAACAAATTCTGAAAGAGATCGAAGCCAGCATTAAATCAGGATTTAAAAAAATTGTAATTTCTGCCCCTACAGGGGTTGGTAAATCTGCTGTGGGAGTTGCTATTGCAAAATATTTCAAAGATGGATTTTTCATAACGAAATCAAAGAGTTTACAGGACCAATATACTAGGGATTATTCATTTTTACGACCAGTAAAAGGAAAATCAAATTTTGAATGTTTGAAAATTATGGAAAAAGAAAAAGTAGATGATCCAATTTTGGCAAAAGAGTTGGGTTATACCTGTGAAAAAGGAGACTGTGTTGAGGGAACAGAAAAAAACGAAAATGGTAAAGATGTTACCGTATTTTGTAGATTCAAAAGACCTCTTAGTAATGTAACTTCAACTGATACACAGAATGTAGATGACTGTACATATTATTTTCAAAAATACTATGGACTGGTATCTAGTTTTTCAGTGTGGAATTATTCTGCATTTTTTCAATTAATGCAAAATGAATCAATTTTCAAGGAATATTTACAAAAAAAAGTTTCAATTTTTGATGAAGCGCATGGAATCGAAGATCAGATAATTCAGTTTATTGGAATAAATATTTCAAAAAACCAATTAGAAGAGTGCCAAATAGACATTGGCAAATATGATATTCTAAAAATCAATGAATTACTTGAAGTACTAAATGCCATGAGAAGATTTTATGGTATCCAGATTGCAGAATTAGAAAAAAGAATGGAAATTGATAAAGAAAAAGTAGATGTCAAATTATTAGGAAGATTTGAAAGTAATTTTAAGAATTTTGCAAATGCAATTAATGAAATTAATAATGATCCTGAAAATTTTATTATTCAAGATTCAACAAATGATTATGCTAATTCAATATCTATTTCGATTAAACCCTTAAAGATCTCAAATTATGTTGAGGATTTCTTTAAAACTGAATATCAAATCTTCATGTCAGCCACGATTGATAAAAAGAGTTTTTGTGAAACTATGGGATTAGATGAATCTGAAATAGCATTCATTGATACACCTAAATCCCCATTTTCCTATGAACATAGAAAAGTAGAATTTTTAGACATGGGCATTCTTAGTTCAAAATCTTCTCCAGAAGTAGAATCTAATGCAATTAGAAAAATCGATGAATTATTAACAAAACATGCAAGTGAGAGAGGATTAATTTTAACTCAATCAAAATCACGATGTTGGGAAATTCTTAGGGGCTTATCTCCTGAAAACAAAAAAAGAATCAGAATATGTCATTCTACAAATAATGATGGAAAAACTCAAGACGAAATAATTGATGAACATCGAAAAAACAGGGCTAGTGTATTGTTATCTTCATCCTTATGGGAAGGAGTTGATCTTAAAGATGAAGATTCTAGATTTCAGATAATTGCCAAAGTGCCATACAAGTCATTAGGTGATCCTCGTGTTCGAGAGAAAATGAGAAAATTCCCCTTATGGTATGATTCGCAAACAATTATGACTATTCTGCAAGGATTTGGAAGATCCATTAGAAGTAATGATGATTGGGCAATTACATATGTGATTGATTCAAAGATTCACGAACTAATTAAAAAAACTCAAAAAATTATCCCTAAAGCATATCATGACGTGTTGAGTATAGCTGAATCCTAATTTCAGTAATAATCGATATTGAAAAACGTGCGGTATTAAAGTTCAGTTTCATCTAACCTTTAGTAGATAACAGAAATTTGATAAGAATGATCTATTTTTGTGCCTGTTATCTCTGATGTGGTTTCTGATCGCTGATCTATAAACTTTGTGAGCAAATTGATCATATTACTCTGAAAATCTGCCAAATCCTTAATTGATTGATGAGATTTTGTTGCCTCATGAGTGTCTCAAAATTTTTG
>REGK01000007.1 GCA_003702545.1 Candidatus Nitrosopumilus sp. | reverse complement strand
TGGTAATGACAAGAACATCTACACCATCACCACTTGCAGAATCTCTAAGGGATGCTGCACGTACTGCACGTTTTGCTAAATCAATTGCCTCATCTTTAGTCATGTTTGGTTTGAATTGAGGATCAAGTACACCTAATGCCATTTCAGCACCAGTTCCAACTGCAGCATATTCATCGGGCAATACAGAACCTAATGGGTCCAGAGTATACATGATGGGTTTATCAACAACACCGCCAACAATTACCTGAGTCAATAATGGAAAGTATCTTCTCTCATACATCATATTTGACATCATTTTGGCAACAGTGTTTGGAGGCACATCTCTTTTCAACTCCATTTTTCGGATCTTAGCCAAGGCTGCAATTTGTAAAGACAAAATCTGCATATCTGCTACAAGACCAGCACATGTTGCTCCAACTTTGGGAGTGATAGGAAATGTCTTTTTTGTTGTTTTGCTTACGAGAAAGTTTCCAAATGCGATCCTTTTTTCGCTGGCAAAAACTACACCACCATCAAAAGTAATTCCAACAGCAGTTGCTCCTGGCATATACATTGACATATTTCAAATAATTTTGCCACATAATAAAGGGCTTTCTACATTCTGCAAGCAAATCACAGCAAGACAATTATACTAAAAAATTGGTATGAAGTTATGACTACATCTGAGATTAAAGCAAGTATACTAAATGACACGGTCTTTATGGGTTTAAGATCTGCAGTTGGGGTAATTTTCATACTTCACGGAATGATGAAATTTAATCCAGGCTTTGCAAATGCTCTGCCAAACATGGGATTGCCACCAGAGATGCAAATTCCAATCGCACTTGCAGAAGTAGTACCAGGTATTTTGTTAATAATCGGAGTTCTCAGTAGATTTTCAGGAGCTCTGCTTTCAATAATCATGATCGGTGCAATCTTCCATGTAAAAGGAGCACAAAACATGACAGGAGATGGAGGAGTCGAATTTGATGTAATTTTACTTGCAGCATCTCTAGTAATCATGATTGCAGGACCAGGAAGAATATCTCTATCACAAGCAATCAAAAAAATTCCCAGATGTATTCATTAGGATTTTGCAAAATTCTCCATTATCAAACAGGCACATTTTGTCATTTTTTTGAGTAAATCAATTCTTGCAAACTCATTTGGAGAATGGATTCTTGCAAACATGTAGGTACTTCCAATTGAAATGCAGGGAGCTTTTAGAATTTCAACAAAAGGATACATTGGACCAGTACCAGCATTAGAGACATTTAGTATAGATTTTCCAAATGACTTGTCAGCTGCATCTTTTACTTGAGAGACAAAGGGATTTGAAGAATTTGTTCGAGCCGCTGCTTCGCCATGATAGACTTTTACTCCAATATCCGAAAATCCTTTTGATTTAAGATGTTTTTTTAAACGTATGACTTGTTTTTTTGGATCCATTTTAGGAACCAATCTAAAATCAATTTTTACAAGAGATTCAGAAGGAAGTACAGTTTTTGCACCATCTCCAGTATAACCAGATACAAATCCTGCAATATTACAAGTAGCACCTCCAACCAGGGCCTTTTTTGCATCAAACCCTTTCTTATTTCCAACAAAAGATTTGATGCCAAACTCTTTTTTGAAATCATTTTCATCAAAGGGTTCACTTTGAATCAACTTCAAATCTTGTTTTGAAAATGGAGTTACCTCCTTGTACCAATCTTTAATCAGTATTTTTCCAGCAGAATCACGTAGAGAATGAACTGCTTCAATTAATCTCCAAGCAGGATTTTTGATCAATACAGCTAAACTAGAGTGAGCATCTCGGATTGATTCTTTTACAGATAATTCAACAAAAAGCAATCCTTTCATTCCAAGTCCAATTATAGGTCTATTCTTTGCATCAACATAACCAAATTCCCAGATAACACCATCGCATGAAAATTTTTTTTGGTATTTTTTTAGATAATCTTCAATGTGTGCGCTACCAGTCTCCTCCTCACCTTCAATTACAAATTTGATATTACATGGAACGTCTCCAGTTGTTTTTAGACAGGCATCTACTGCTTTGATTCTTGTAATTAGTTCGCCTTTATCATCAGTTGCGCCACGTCCAAAGATTTTATTCCCTTTTCTAGTTCCGCTAAATGGCGGAGAATCCCACAAATCAAATGGTTCAGCTGGTTGGACATCATAATGGTTGTAAAACAATAGAGTTTTGTTTGGGTTTTGTTTTGATTTTACTTCACCATATACAATAGGCGCAACACCTTTTTTCAACCGTAGAATTTCAGACTTTACCCCAGATTTTTTCAATAATTTTTGAACTAGTTTTGCACATTCTTCAATTCCTTCGTTTTTTGCTGAGACACTAGGCTGTCTTATCAACATCTGAAGATCTGAAATCAAATCTTCCATGTGAGTATCAACATGTTTTAGAGCATTCATGGTATCACACTATTTTATCAAAAGGCTTCATGACAGTAGGAATCTCAGTCAAGAGATCCATCGAAGTCATATGTAATCCAAATTTCTTTTGGACTATTTTTCCTGCCAGTCCGTTAATGAATGCAGCAGCAGATGCAGATTCTAAGGGTTTTCTGTTTTTAGATAGTATTCCTGCAACCAATCCAGACAATACATCGCCAGTCCCACCAACAGTCATTGCAGGAATTTTTTTCTCATAAAGATAGGTAGTGCTGCCATTAGAGATAACGTCAGTTGAGCCCTTGAGTAAAACTGTGATTCCAAATTCTTTTGCTTTTTCTTCTACTAGTTTGATTCGCTCATTTTTTGAATTTGAAGGAGATTGGCCAAATAATCTCTTGAACTCACCAGCATGAGGAGTGACTACCACGTTTTTGTTTGCCAATAACGGTAAGACGTCTGGAATTAATGCACTTGCATCAAGTGACAACCTAACATCTCTATCTAAAAGGGATTTTACAAGATGCAAAAGTGAATTTTTTTCTTGGATTGCAAGACCCATCCCAATTGTTGCCGAATCGAGTTTTCGTGGTAAGGCACCTAAGAGTTTGTTTACTGCACCACGTGTTAATTTTTGATCAACTAGAGGAATTACAATGAGATTTGGTGAAACAGAACGAGTGGATGCCACATTGATTTTTGGAACAGAGGTGTAAACTAAATCAGTACCAGAACGTAGTGCTGCAATTGAGGATAATATAGGGGCACCATGGTAAATGTAACTGCCACCAACAACTAGAACAATACCATTCTCACCTTTTCGAGATTTAGATTTTCTAGCAGGAATGAATTTTTTCACAAGTGTAGTTGTGAGTGTTTTTCGTACCAATGTAATATACCTCTAAAGAATAGATGAATAAATCTTGTTTTGATACTAGGAGGTTTTTTTGCTTGTTTTCTTTGTGGTTTTCTTTACAGTTTTGGTCGTTTTAGAAGTTAATGTATTAGTTTTTGAGGAAGATTTCTTTAGTTCCCTTCCAAAAAATGCCTTTCTTGCAAAGCACAGGTATGTGGTATGACCTATGCCTTGAAATGAATGTCTAGTTTTTCCTTCACGAGCTTCAATCGTTCTCAAAATATGTTCAGTGGATTCAATATCAGTAAACTCGTTTTCAACTAGAGCCATAGTTAGTTTCTCTAATTGGTTCATTGTAGGACATATTGCAAAGATAGAGCCACTTCCCTTTAGCATCTCTCGGACTTGTGGAATTACTACCCAAGGATCACCAAGATCAATTAATGCAACATCCATGTCTTTGACTGGCATTTTCTTTGCAGTTTTCAAATCTTGATTGTGTTGTGTAACGTATTTTGAAACTCCAGCCTTTTCGATATTTTTTGCTGCAATCTTCATGAAATTTTCATCAACATCAAAAGTGTAAACGTGTCCACGTGGTTTTACAATGCTTGCAACACAAGATGTTAGTGAACCACTACCAGTTCCAATTTCTAGAATTTTCTGACCACTTTCAATTCCAGCTCTTGCAATAATGTAACCAATGTCTTTAGGGTAAACTATCTGAGTGCCATGTTGGATTTTCATTACATAATCATACATCGTAGGTTTGAGAAGATAGACATACTTGTCCTTGTTTGTGGTTAATCTTGAACCATATTCTTTTCCAATGGCATCAGAGTGTTTGATGACTCCAATATGAGTATGAAGAGAATCTTTTTTTGAGATTTTAACGAGCCATTTTTTTGAATGGTTAAAGTAGAATAGTACAGGAGAATTTTGCTTGATTTTATCCATGAATTTTACTGAAAAATTTTAGATAAGAATCTATGGTTTGATGGAACGAGCACTACGCTTAAGTTTTACAAATAGATAAGAAAATCATGGATCTTAACGAATTGCATCAGAGGGAGATTGATTCACTTCGGGATGAAAATATAGAATTACGAAAAAAAGTTCAAGAACTTGAGGCTAAAATTAAAGAGTTAGAGAATAAAAATTGAATTTTAACTGTGTATTTCCAGAATGTAATTTCAAAGAAAACAATATTGAAGAAGATGAATTTCTAAAACATTTGAGAGAAAAGCACCATAGTGAATTGGTATCAATTTCAGAAAAGGAAGAAATTCCAATTAACATGGCAGAAATGATTACGGTATCTAACTCCAAAGTGTTTATCAACTCATGATGAATGGAAATTTACCATTAGGTGATAATCAAGATCATTGTTAAATATCATTTTGACGTACACTATGTAACGAGAAAACCGTTGTTCTGCGTCGTAGAATAAGGGTATGGAAAGCGTCTCATGTTAGGTCAACGTCCTTGAAAAAATACGCTTTCCGTGTGTCTCGTTGTGTTTAGAAATCATCAATTTAACACAAATAGTATTTTAATGACTAAAAAAAGAACAATATGAAATGACAGAATTAAAAGTTCAAGGTTCTGGAGGATATGTAATTGCAGACCTTACTGATGAGCAAGCTAAAAAAGCAGATTTGGGTGTTGGAAAATTATTCTTAGCTCCAATTGGAAAAATTGAAACTCAAAAAATGTACAAACATTATTGCAATACTTGTGAAACAGAATTTGGCAATCCACCAAAAATTCAGTTAGAAGAAAGTCCTAATGAGGAAGTTGCAGATAATTTGATCTTAATTGAAAGAGGTCAATATGTCTGTGAAAAATGCAGTGCAGTCATTGGTGAATACAGAGAATTCCAAAAGAAAGGTGAAGTTGGAAGCGCCAGACCAAGTGGATAAATCAGTATTCAATAAATACAGTAATTTTTCATTAAACCCATGGCAAATCAAAAATGCGTCTCTTGTGGAATAGGATTTTTCTCACCAAATGGTTCGAATAAATGTTCCAGATGTGCAGGAGAAGAGTCACAAGGTAGTCATGGACATGACTCTTGCGGTTGTGGACACAGCCATTAATTCCTTTTTTCTATAACATGCATATATTACAGACATTGTGAATGGTTTCATGGTAAAGACTTCTGATGAAATGAAAAATCTTGTCGAAGAATTTATCAAAGTAACTAACATCAATTATGAAGACCAAACTGGTAAAGTAAGAGAGAAGAGTAATCTAATTGAATGGCAATTTCGAGTTGGGACAAATGTCATTGTAAGTAAAAATGCAAACAGAACAGATAGAATTCATTTGAATGTGAACATGCGATTTCCTCCAGACGATTCAAAATTACTAGTAATGAAAAATCCATCATTTTCAAAAGCAGTAATGGACATCAGTGAGATTTGTACAGTTTGCAATGTTGGACATCAGTGGGTAAAAGACAAAGAAGATATCGTAGGTCTGGCAATATTTTCACACATAGATGAACAAATTCTAGATAGAATATCATTTCATAATACTTGGGACAATGTTGCAAGAGTAACTGCACATATTCAAAAAATTCTTCGCTCAAACTTTAGTGGTTTTGCAGGACAAGCAAACTCTGAGGAGACCACTGAAAAAACCATGTATGGATAATATCAAAAAATAACCAACTTTGATTGACTATCTTTGATTATGAGTGTAGATCTATTAGAAAAAATTGAACTCAAATTAGTTAACATCTTTACTTAATCACTAATTGAAATTAAACAAAAGGTGATTAAAAAAATCCTAATTATGATCTTTAAAAGTAGGAATCATGGTTAAGACATAGCAAATTTAGTAAAATATTCTTAATACAAATTAAGTTGAAATATTATTTTAGGACACAGAAAAATATGATTGAAAAAATTGAGATTACTGAAAAAACAAACTATGAGAAAGGAGGTTTTAAGATTCAAGTTCTTTTTCCAGGTAAAAATCTTGGAAATAAGGATACAGGATTAGGAACCATTGGAAGAATAGATCATGCTAATCTTAGTGCTGAAACACTTGTACCCATGCATCCACATAAAGATGATGAAATACTGACATACTTGAGAAGAGGAAAAATCAAACATAAAGATTCAGAAGGAATTGTCAAGGTGATCTCAAATAAGAAATTGATGATGATGAATGCTGGAGAAATATTTCATCATGAAGAATTGTGTTTAGAAGATGGTGAAGGCTTACAAATATTCATTCGTCCTGAAGAAAAAGGCTTGAAAACAAATATTCAATTTCATGATCTTCCAAGTATCTACAGTAGTAACACATGGAGATTAATTGCAGGTCAATGTAAAGAAGCACCATTACACATTAGAAGCAAAACATCGATTTATGATATTAGGTTAGAGATAGGAAAAGAAATAATTTCTCCAGAAATGCAAGAAAAGAATTCTACATTTTTGTTTTATGTATTTGATGGAGATGTAGTGATAAACAAAAATACTGTATTAAAAAAAGGAGAGAGTGCCATTATTAAAGAAGAGAAAATAAACTGCAAGGCAACACAAACAACAGACATAGTTCTCTTTGTTACTGATGAGAATTCAACATACTTTGATGATGGAATGTATAGTGGGAATAAGAGTAAAGTCAGATAAGATTTTGGTTAATTTAGACAGGACTTTCGTGCCTAAATGAGAGGATTTATTTGCGTCAACATACACTTTCTATCTATTGGTTTGCACGCCAACAACCCAGTGAGACAGCCAGCATTCATGTAGTGCACTCACTGGGACATTACATCTTATCAGGAGCAGTTATTCCCAAAAGATTCAGTGCTTTTTCAATAGTAATTTTGAATGAATGAACCAAACACAAACGAGTATTTTCAAGTTGTTCATCACCCAAATCAAGAACCTTTGATTTTTCATAAAACGAGTTAAAGGCTACAGCTAAATCATGGCAATATCGGGAAATTACTTTTGGAGATAGATTATTTGCAGCGTCACGCACTTGTAAATTGAAAAGACCAATTGTCTTTACCAAGTCAATCTCAGATGGTTCTTTGAGCAAAGAAAAATCAACATCAATAGAAGGAGTTCTTCCAGATTTTTCTAAAATTCTTGATGCACGAGCATGAGTGTATTGGATGTATGGGGCAGTATCACCTTCCAAACTAAGGGATTTTGTCAAATCAAATGCAATTATTTTGTCTAAATCTTGTTTGATCATCTCATAACGCAATGTTGCAACAGATACAGAGTGAGCAATTTTTTCAATTTCTGAATCAGTCATCTCAGGATGTCTTTTCTTAGTTTCTTCAGTTGTTTTCTCTTTTAGTAAATCATAAACAGAATCAGCATTAACATACAATCCCTTTCTACCAGACATCTGAGCTTGTTTTCCATCAGTTTCAATTCCAAGAACTTTTGCGGTTTCAGAACTTAGTGTGACGGACTCGTAACCAAGATGAACATACGCATCAGGAACTGACTTGAATTTTCCCATCAAGGAAGTGATAATTTTTTGCAATCTTGCTTGACGAGAATCAATTACAGTGATTACTTTGTCACCTGAGAAATTTGGCGACTCTGAACTAGAATCTTTTAGTGTTGTTTGCCACAAAACACGAGAATTTGGTTGTTCTTTTTCATATTTTTCATAACTGAATGGATCATCAAGTAATCCTAACTTCCATGCGGCATATGGAATATCTTTTGCAATGTATGTAGCAGTACCATTGCTTCGGACAATTACTTTATCTTCTTCTTTTCCTTCACCACGAATAACCCAACATCCAGTATTTTTTCCATCATTTTCAAATTCTACAAGATTCATTTCTTTGAGTTTCTCAAATATTCCATCCCACAAGCCTGAACGAATTATCTGAGATTCAAAATTCAGGCAATCATAAGAAACAGCCAGGTTCCAGCAGGTTTCAAGTTGATTTGACAAAACACGACGAGTAATTTTATCTGCAAATTGTGCAGTTTCAGAAGTACCATCTTCTAATTCTTTGAGGACGTTTTTTCTAATTTCTTCAAGACTAGAGTCTTGTTCATATTTTTCAGTAGTCTTGACATAGACATCATCACCACAATAATGATCAAATTTCTTTCCTTGTGGAGGTTCTATTTCATATCCAAAGTGTTTGAATCCAACAATAATGTCTGCAACTTGTAACCCAGAATCATCTACATAGTTTAAGACATTAACTTTGTAGTTTGCTTTTTGTAAAATTCTAGAGATAGTATCACCAATTATGATGTTGCGGATGTGACCAATGTGAAGTGCCTTGTTTGGATTTACACTAGTGTGTTCAACTACAATTGTAGAGTTATTTCCAATATCCACATCTCCAAACTCAGGTAAATTAGATTCAGATAAAATTAACTGGTTGAGTTTTGGCCAATCAGCATAGAAATTCAAATAACCTGAAGGGTGAGGTTCAGATTTTAAAACCAGTGTGTTTGGATACTGAGAATATTTTTCAGACAGCATCTCTGAAATTTCTTTGGGGCTCTTCTTGAGTTGTTTTGCAAGTAGAAAAGAGATGTTAGAGCTAACATCGCCAAATCCAGGTTTTGCAGGTTCTACAGAGAATTTGACATTAGAAATAGAAAGATCATTTAGAATCTTGTTAATGTTGTTTTCAATTTCATCAAGTATAGATTTGAAAGTCATACTATATCTCAGATAATTTAGGAGCTAATTTATCTAATGCTTCAAGTACACCATCACCTGCATGTGCAGACACCGTCATGGTAGCCTCAGATTTTACATCATCAGATGCATTACCTAATGCAACGCTTGTTTTTGCTACCTTGAATAATGGAACGTCAGTTGCACTATCACCGATTGCAATAACATCATCTGAAGAGATTGAAAATTTTTTCATAATTTCAGTAAATCCAGTTCCTTTGTCAATTCCTGGAGAGTTGATGTGATAGGCATATTGACTATCAGATAATACAACATCAATGTTATTCTCAGAGAGTATTTTTCTTGCGTGATCGAGATCGAATGTTCTCTGTAAAACAACCTCAGTCATTCTAGGAAAAACATACTTTTCTTCCACATTTTCCATATTGTTTTTTAGAATATCAAGTGCATTTTTGCATTCTTCAATATTTCCTAACAATATATGATCATTTGAATCAAAAGTAATACAACCACCATTTTCCCCCACAGTAACTTTTGTCGTACCCCCAAACACAGAAAGCAAAAATCCTTCAACAGAAGATCGCCCAGTTACAAAAATTACATCATGGCCCATATTGACAAGACGTCGTAATGATTCTAAAGCCTCTAGATGGATTCGCCCTCCACCATTTTCAGTAATTGTCCCATCAATATCAACTGCAAATGTTCTTTTTCGCACATCAGATGTTTTTTGTACTGAATAATATTTGCTACGTATGAAACAAAAAACAAATGCGTATTGTTCATTAATGCAATCATTTTAGCAAAACTATGGTAAAAAAAGGAATTATTGCAGATATTTTTAGCAAAGCAAAATTTGCAGATGAATCTCAATCATACAAAATTTCCTATAGAAATTTTGAAAGAATAGTTGAAACAACTTTACCAGAATTCTTGATTCAATCAGATAATTTACAGACCATACCGATTAGCAGAATAAAGAAAATTAAAAAAAATAATACGGTTTTATTTGAAAAGAAATCAACAAGAAGTGAATAGTATTGGGAATTCCTGAAAAAATTAAAGCCATTCAAGATGAAATGGCAAGAACGCAGATTAACAAAGCTACAGAGCATCATCTAGGATTACTAAAAGCAAAAATTGCAAAATTAAAACGAGAACAAGAAGATAATGCGGTTAAAAAATCTGGAATGAAATCAGATGGATTTGATGTTAGAAGGACAGGTGATGCAACAGTTGTGTTTATCGGATTGCCAAGTGTAGGAAAATCAACATTACTTAACAAATTAACGGGGGCAAAATCTGCAGTTGGTGCTTTTCAATTCACAACATTGACCGTTGTTCCAGGAATGATGGAATACAGAGGGGCAAAAATTCAGGTTCTTGATTTACCAGGAATCATCAAAGGGGCATCTACAGGAAAAGGATTAGGAAAAAGAATCCTATCAGTGGCAAGAACTGCAGACCTAGTATTATTGGTTTTAGATGTATTTCAGCCATATCATGAAGATGTTCTAGTTAACGAATTAGGAAATATTGGAATTAGATTAAATCAATTGCCCCCAAACATAACAATTGAGAAAGCAGCCATGGGAGGAATTGCAATTGCTCAACAAGTCAAACTTACAAAAATTACAGAAAAACACTTGAAAGACATTTTACACCTTTACGGAATTGTTAGTGCTAGAGTAGTAGTTAGGGAAGACATCACATCAGAACAACTATCAGATCATATTGCAGGAAACATTAGTTATTCAAAAGCACTTACAGTTTTGAACAAAATTGATTTAGTTGACAAGCAATTTTTAGAAGACTTGAAAACAAAAATAAAATCAGATGTAATTGAGGTCTCCGCAAACTCAGACATCAATATAGAAATATTACAAGAAAAAATTTACGAGAAATTAAAATTCATCAGAATATACATGAGACCAAAAGGCGGAGAAACAGATTTCAAAGAACCATTGATTGCAAGAGAAGGAGATACTGTTGAAGATATTTGTAACAAGCTACACCGAAGAATGAAAAGGGAATTTAGATACGGAATGGTTTGGGGAAAAAGCGTAAAGTTTGGAGGACAAAGAGTAGGATTGAGTCATATTTTACAAGATGAGGATGTGTTAACAATTATCAAAACACGAGGAACATAATTTAAAAAAAGAGTAACATGGATCAAGAGTTTGAACATCGTTGGTGCAAATTTTGCATGTCAAAAACAAAACAAGAACTAATTTTCTTACCAGAAATGGCAACATACAAGCGTAGAAGGAAATACAAATGTACAATTTGTCAAAAAACAAGTTGGTTACAGGGAAGAAGACCCTCAGCTGAAGGTGTTTATTGAAATTTTTACGATCAAGTATTATTTTTTTGGAAAAAAATTACTTGACAAATTGTAATCACTTTGTGTAAATTTCTTTAGTTTAACCACTGAAAAAGAATGAAAATGTCGATCAAAACATGGCAGCTAAACGAAAAGCCGCTCCAAAGAGAAAAGCAGCTCCAAAGAGAAAAGCAGCAGCAAAACGCAAAGCAGCTCCAAAGAGAAAAGCAGCAGCAAAAAGAAAGACTGCAGCTAAAAAAGCAGCTCCAAAGAGAAAGGCAGCAAAAAGAAAGACTGCAGCTAAAAAAGCAGCTCCAAAGAGAAAAGCAGCAGCAAAACGCAAAGCAGCTCCAAAGAGAAAAGCAGCAGCAAAAAGAAAGACTGCAGCTAAAAAAGCAGCTCCAAAGAGAAAAGCAGCAGCAAAAAGACGAAGATAAATTCGTCAACACATTAACAATCGTCAGAAAGGCGAATTGTTTTCCATTTTTCTAAAAACAATTAGTGAAAACTATTCAAAAAAAATCAATTAGAAAAATAATTTGTAAAAAATGAAACGTTATTTTTAGAAAATTAGTAAAGATAACTCATTAGTTTGATTTGTTCTTCAGTACTAATGACATTTTTCTCTGTCAGTGTCTCTAGTAATTCTTTGAATAATGCTTTTTGTTCAGAAGACATTCCACCTGCAGGACCTTTTTCTCCGGGTGGACCTGGTGGGCCTCTTGGACCTGCAGGACCCAATGGACCTTGTTCACCACGAGGACCAGCTTCACCAATAGAACCAATAGGGCCTGTTGGACCGCGTTCTCCTTGTGGGCCTTGAATTCCTTGTGGACCTTGTGGACCTTTTTCTCCGGGTGGACCGGTCATTCCTCGTTCTCCTTGAGAGCCTTGTGGACCTTGTGGACCCTTATCACCGGGTGGACCTGTTGGACCTGTTTGTCCTTTTGCTCCTTGTTGACCGAGTGGGCCTTTTTCTCCTTTTTCTCCTTGTGGACCTGGAACTCCAGTTAGACCTTTTGAACCGGCTGGACCTTGTGGACCTTGTGGACCTTTTTCTCCAATAGGGCCTTCAGTTCCTTTAGGACCTTTTTCTCCAATAGGGCCTGGTGGGCCGATTGGACCTTTGTCACCAAGTGGGCCTTGTGAACCTGTTAATCCTTTTGCTCCAATAGGGCCTTGAGGTCCGATTGGACCTTTTTCTCCGGGTGGACCTGTTGGGCCTGTTAATCCTTTTGCTCCAATAGGGCCTTGAGGTCCGATTGGACCTTTGTCACCAAGTGTGCCGGTTGGACCTTTTTCTCCGGTTGGACCTTGTGGACCTTTTTCTCCAGGTGGACCTTGTGGACCTTTTTCTCCAATAGGGCCAGTTGCACCTTGAATTCCTTTTTCACCTTGAACACCTGCTTGTCCGGTTGGACCTTTTTCTCCGGTAGTTCCAATAGGGCCAGTTAATCCTTTATCACCGGGTGGGCCAGTTGGACCTTTTTCTCCTTTTTCTCCAGGAGAGCCTCTTAATCCGGTTAATCCTTTATCACCGGGTGGGCCAGTTGGACCTTTTTCTCCGGTTGGACCTGTTGGACCTTTTAATCCGGTTGGACCTTTTTCTCCAATAGGGCCAGTTGCACCTTTGTCACCTTTTTCTCCAGGTGGGCCTGGAATTCCTTTGTCACCTTTGTCACCTTTATCTCCAGTAATTCCTTTATCTCCAGTTAATCCCTTATCGCCAGCAATCCCTTTATCTCCAGTCGGGCCTTTATCTCCAGTCGGGCCTTTATCACCGGGTGGACCTTGTGGGCCCTCAGGACCTTTGTCACCTACTGGACCTATTTGTCCAGGTGGACCTTGTGGACCTTTGTCACCTTCAGTACCTTGGGGACCAGGTGAACCCTTATCGCCAGGAGCTCCTTGTACACCAGGTGGACCCTTATCGCCAGGAGCTCCTTGTACACCAGGTGGACCTTGAATTGATTTGATTGAACGTTTTTGTTTTGTAGTTTCAGGGGTTGGTTTTGTTTCATTAGTGGATTTTGTTTCAGACGGTTTTGTTTCAGTTGTATTTTTTGAAGACGTAGTTTTTGGTTTTGATAATGGAACATCAAATACAGAATGAAGTGATGAAAATAGATCAGTTACTACTATCCAAATTGTCTCTAATTCCAACACAGATGAAGGAATTGGGTTTTCAGGAGAACCAATTGTTTCAGAAAACACACCATCTTTAACTCTTAGATGGAAATTCCCTCGCCATAATGAGGTAAATTGTTTAGATTTAATTTGTTCATCAGAAGGTCTGCTACCAATTATTGCAATTTGGGCCTCATACACACCTGATTGCTTGAACGGTGCCTGACCTTGGATTTGTAATTTTGATGAAGATGACACATTCGATTGTTTATATTTCAAGTATTTCTGTATTTAGATCGCCTGATTAGGTTCGGAATTAAATAATTTTTCAGGCTCATGGAGGATAGTATTTATCTAGATAATGTGGCATTTTGGGCTAGTGAAGAAACCTTTCGGAAAAAAATCAAAGGAAAAAGAAGAGGAAAAAGTGCCTCAAGTAGAAAAAAAGTCTAACGAGACGGCACTAGTAGATGTAGATTACAATCGCAAGAAATTATTCAAGAAAGGAGTTAATCTGATGGCAGATGAAAAACTTGAAGAGGCCATCACAGTTTTTGAACAAGCACTAAGAATTGACCCAGACAACGTTGAGACATTATTGAAATTAGGATATGCACGATTCCATCTTGATGATTATCACGAAGCACTGAGAGTTTACGATAAAATTTTAGATATTGATGTTACAAATCCTGAAGCTTGGAATCTAAAAGGATTAGTACATTATGAACAAAAAAATTATTCTAAAGCTCTTGATTCAGTTGAGAAGGCAATTGAAACTGATCCAACATACGGTATGGCTTGGTACAACAAAGCATGTTTCTTGTCATTACTGAATCAAGTTCCAGAATCATTAGAATCATTGAAGCGCTCAATCGAAATTGATGTAAAGAACGCAAGAAAGTCAATCAGAGATAAAGATTTTGTTAATGTTAGAATTGAAGAAGGGTTCAAAAGAATTGAGGAAGTGGTAGTTTTAGAATCAGTCAGACAAGGCTATCACACAATTGGTTCAATTGTTTGGACAACATTTCT
The DNA here is from genome assembly GCA_003702545.1 of Candidatus Nitrosopumilus sp. Classification (GTDB taxonomy): domain Archaea; phylum Thermoproteota; class Nitrososphaeria; order Nitrososphaerales; family Nitrosopumilaceae; genus Nitrosopumilus. The sequence goes on along the minus strand of REGK01000007.1, from coordinate 24,354 downwards.
AGATAAAAAAGATGCAGAAGATGCATTAAGAAAATTAATGGATAAGGGATTGATTATCCAAAATGAAAAGAGAGATGGTTTGAGTAAAATTCCAGTATACGACCTTGCAGCAAATGTTGCAGAAAAAATGGGCAAGGAGAAGAAAGGTTTGTTTGGAATTACAAGAAAGAAATTACCAAAGCCTGTAAAGAATCTAAAAGAATTAAGTCAAGCAATTCAAGATGCAAAAGAAGCAATTGAAGAAGAGGATGCAGAAAGAGCAATTGAAATATTTGATGAGTTTGTAGATCCTAAAAAATCAGGAGAACCAATGATTGAGAACTTCTTTGATGAGCACAGAGAGATCAGATTGTGGAAAATCAGATTAAAAGATAGAGGAGATGACTACATTGCAGAAAATAAAGAAAAAATGTTAGTCCTGTTTAACAACGTAGAAGTTACAATTACTAAAAAACTCAGAAGCGAAATTTCTTAATTATTCAGCAGAAAGATCCCAATAGTTTGCATCTTCTTGTTTTGCAGTTGGTTTTTGTAGATTCTTCCATTCTTTGAAAGAGCGAACGTACAGTTTTGCGTTTGGCAATCCTGCAGTTTTGAGTGCATAATATGCCAATCCAGAAAGGGTACCCACACTACCACAATAGGTGATAATTTCAGTATCTCCAGAAACACCACGATTGTCAAGCAAACGTTTCATGTCCTCTTTTGGACGTAAAATTTTGTCATTTGATGCAAGCGTTCTGTATGGAAGACTGATTGCACCAGGAATGTGTTGTTCAAGGAAGTTTAATCTCTCTCTATTATCAATTAGAATAACATCATCACGTTCTTTTGCAGATTCCAAATAATCAGAAGTAGCCAAAATATTAGATTGTAAATTCATCGAATGTTCCTTACTTTGAATATCAGGAGTTTGTGAATCACTTTCCAAACCAAGTGATTTCCAGTTACTGTAAGTAGTTTCAAGTAAACTTACATCAGAGTGTCCAAGATATTCCAAAGTCCATGCAACTCTAGAGGCTAATGCACCAAAGGTATCATCATAAACTACAACACGAGTTTCATCATCAATTCCCATTGAGTTTACTAGTTTTACAACACGTTCAGGGCTATCATCAGACAAAAGATTTGCCAAAGGTAGATTTACTGCAGTAGAAATATGATCTTTTTTGTAATCATCTTCTCGTCTAACATCAATTACTCTAACACTTTTGTCTCGTATTTCTGAACGTAAAGAGTCTACATCCGTTGTAATGTTACCATATTCGGTCAAGCAGCACACTCACCTTTTCCAGTTTTAGTATGGTAACTAGTGTCACTGCCATAATCAAGATAGAAATCAGGATCCTCTTCTTTTGTTGGAGGAATTGTTAATGGGTCAATTGCTTTTTTGAGATCATTAAGAGTTTTAATTTCAGAATCTTCTGTGTTTGTTGCAACTCTATGAATCCAAGACTTTAGAGTATCATCGGGTTTCTTGTGTTCTTTAAACAACTCTATAATTTTCAAAATTACAGGAATTACTCTTTTAGCAGGAATTCTGTGACAGATTTGTCCCAGCATTGCATCACCATCAGAACGACCACCTAACAACATCTGATAATTTGCATACATGTCTTTTCCAACACGTGCACCACCTCCAAAGAATCCAATTGTTGCAATTCCGTGTTGTCCACAAGAGTTTGGACATCCACTAATCTTAATAGATGCATCACGTAGATCATCATCTTCATCAAGTTTTAGTTCCAAGAATTTTCTCTGAATTTCTTTAGCTAATCTATGGGAATTTGTTAATGCCAAATTACACGAAGTTGTACCAGAACATCCAATAGGAGCAGTCATTGTAAGGGCACCTGACTTTGCAAGACCAACTTCAAGTAGTTTAGAATACAAACGTGGCAAATCATCTTCATGAACATAACGTAATGCAATATTTTGTACAAATCCAGCACGAGCTTTTCCTTCTGCAGAGAATTCACGAATAATATTAGCTAATGCTTGTAATTGACTTGAAGTAATGTCTCCTGCTTCAAGAGTGATGTATGCAGTTCTGTAATCAGATTGTTTTTGTGTTTCAGTGTTGGTTTTAACCCATCTCGCATAACCATCAGGAGTTCCACTTCCACTCTCATCGCTTACAGTGATTGGACGTTTAATTTCATCAGGAGTATGATCAACATCAAGTTGTGTAATTACAGATTGAGTAGCTCTTACTACAGCTCTTTCTTTTAGTACAAGGTTTTGGAATTTTTCCCAACCCATATCGTTTACAAGATAACGCATTCTATTTCTTGCGAGATTTTTTCTATCTCCCAATCTATCAAAGATTTTCACTACAGCAATTGAGGTGTAAAGTAAATCTTCTTCAGGAGTAAAGTCTTCTAATTGATGTCCAACAAAGGATCTATTTCCTAATCCACCGCCAAGAAATATTTTGAATCCCTTTTGAGTGGTTCCATCTATTTCTCTTATTTGAGGGATTAATCCAACATCAACAATTCTTACCATTCCATGTTTCTCACAACAGGTGAAAGTAAATTTGAATTTACGAGGAAGGTTTTGACTCATAGGATTTCTCAAGAAGAATTTTGCAGTAGCACGTGCATATGGAGTTGAATCAAATTCTTCATCAGGACAAACACCAGTCATAGGACTACACATTACATTTCTTACACTATTTCCACAAGCCTCTCTAGATGTCATTCCAACTTCAGCAAGACTGCGAAGAATTTCTGAAACATCTTCAAGAATTACCCAATGTAGTTGAACGCTCTCCCTGGTTGTGATATGTGCACTTCCAATAGAATACTGCTCACTTAATTGAGACAATTTTTCAATTTGATGAGGGTAAATTTCACCTGCAGGAAGTTTAATTCTAACCATAGCATAGTCATTAGTCATCCTAGTACCATATGCACCATGTTGAAGTCTGAATCGTCTAAAACTGTCTTCGTCGTATTTTCCCTGACGGAATAATTTTACAGTTTTTGCAAAATTGTCAGCCTCTTCAATTCTTGACCAATTGATTTTGTGTTTAGGAGAATCAGTTGAAGATTGTTTAAGATCAGATACTGTCAATACAACAAAATTCCTTTTTGTTCTGATATAAATTTTTGAGAAATGGAGGTTTTAGGACTCAAACTTTCAAGGCTGACGCAATATTTCCTGTATTTTCAAGAAAAATTTGTTCTATGGATATGAAATAATTAGTATATCCTAATTTTTGAGGTGGCAAAGTATTAATGGGTTCTAGACAGGAAATTTTTCATGCAAGAAGCAACTGTAGCAGAACAATCATCAAAAATATTTACTGACGTACGTGAAGTAGAAATCACACAAGCAATAGCAAATGAATTTCATAAAGTTCTAGTTGATAGAGCAGAGTCAGATGTAATCATTATCGGGGCAGGTCCAGCAGGACTTACTGCAAGTAGAGAACTTTCAAACTTGGGTTTCAAAGTTTTAGTTATTGAACAAAACAACTACCTAGGCGGAGGATATTGGTTAGGGGGTTATATGATGAATCCAGTTACAGTTAGAGAACCTGCACAGAAAATTTGGGATGAATTAGGCGTCCCATACCAAAAAGTACAAGACGGTTTGTATTTGACACCAGGACCACACGCAGTTTCAAAATTAATTGCAGGTGCATGTGATGCAGGAGTGAAATTCTTACAACTAACAAAATTTGATGATTTGGTTCTAAAGAATGGAAGAGTATCAGGAATTGTTGTTAACTGGATGCCAGTTTCAGCATTACCACGTAACATTACCTGTGTTGATCCAGTTGCATTTGAAGCTAAAATTATCATTGATGCATCAGGACATGATTCTGTTGCAGTAAAAAGACTAGTTGACAGAGGCTTGGCTGAATGGAAAGGTATGGAACCAATGTTTGTAAATGACGGTGAAGAACATGTTGTTCATAAAACAGGTGAAGTATACCCAGGACTTATTGCAGCAGGAATGTCAGTCACAGAAACTCACGGATTAGCAAGAATGGGACCAACATTTGGTTCAATGTTGTACTCTGGAAAGAGAGCAGCAGAGATTGCAGCTGAGAAAATCAAAGAGTTAGAAAGATAAGCAATCAATCCATTGTTTTTCTAGTGAAAACTAGTAAAATTATCATTTATGATGAACCTACGGTTCCAGAAATTCAGATAAGCGACATACAGAAATTTCTTAAAGAAACATTTCATCTAGATGTGGAAATACGTAGAAACTTTTTTGAAAACACAAATGAGGGATTATTTCGAGGAATTGCGACTACAAGAATTTTTGAATTAAAAAAACAATTTTCAAAACACATTCCAACAGAATCAGAAATAATGATGGAAAAAGAAAATACAGATAATTCACAAAATGAAGAGAGAGTTCTTTATGACGGATTTGAATTACAAAAAATAATTTCAGAATTCATTCCTGTAATTGAAAGTAATCAAGATATTCTAAACATAATTTTCACAAACAAACTAACGTGTACATTTGATGAAAGTGATTTTAGATATCACGCAAGGGCATTAATTGGAACAAATCCGGCAATAATTTCAACTACAGGAATAATTGAAGCACCTGCAAAGCCTAAAGAATACTATCTTGAATTAATGACAAATTTTAGCAAAGAGAACATAGAAAAAATAAAAGAGAAATTCAAAGGAGAGTTTTTAGAATTTAATGATATAAGATTATCAAAAGTTGTAGAAAGTTATCTCTTGCAAGCGATCATGTATTATGAAACAGGAGAGGCATTTTGCAAAGATAAAGAATGTAGGCTTTATAATGCACATTGGCAAAAAGAACTGCTTGACGCACAATTGAACAAGAAATTTTGTAAAAAACATGAAAAGAGTTTGAAAGAAATGACCATTGATTAACGAACAGATTCTATATCATTACGTATTTTTTGAGATGATTTCTTGAGAGAAGAGAATTCAGTGTCATCAAGTTTTACTTGTTGGATTTCTATTACACCATTTTGATTAATTTTAACTGGAATACCCATTGCAACATCATGTTCACCATACTCGCCATCAAGAACAATGGAAGCAGGAATAGAGATTTCTTTTTTGTTGGAGATGGCATCAATTACATCATAGGTGTTTTTTGCAATACCAAATTGAGATCTACTCTTAAAATTTCTCAAAGTTCTCCAATAATTTCGCACATTGTCAGTAAGGGCATCACGACTATCAATCATGGAGAAAAGGGGATTGCCACCAACAGAAACGCCAGAAAATATCGGAACCATAGAATCACCATGCTCTCCTAAAACAATAGCATTTGAAATTGAAGATTGTGGAACAGATAACATTTCAGAGATATAATAACGAAATCGACTAGTGTCAAGACTAGATGCAATTCCAATTACTTTGAACCTAGAAAAACCACTTGTCTTTTGAAAATAATAAGTCAAAACATCAAGAGGGTTAGAAACCAACAAAACAATTGCAGAGGGACAGTATTCCTTGATTTTTTCTGCAATGTCTTTTATCATTGCTACTTGGTGGGGAATATTTTCGGTACGATGTTTGGTGTAAATTCCAACACTTGCAGCAATAACAACAATGTCAGATCCAACTAATTCTGAATAATTATCAGTTCCACGAATAGAAAACTTGGAATTTGCAGGAATTGCACTAGCCACATCTAAAGATTCACCAAGGGCTTTCTCTTTTGTAGTATTAACTAACAACACATCATCTAACCCATTTGATACACAAAGAAATGCAATAGATGCACCGACTCTACCAGATCCAACAATTGAAATCAATATTACTACCAAATTATTTTACTATGAGAACTGGACACTTTGCTTTTTGAGAAACACCGTTTGCAACACTACCCAAAATAATCTTGTCCAACCCTGTTCTTCCATGAGAGCCAATTACAATAAGATCATGTTTTCTAGATTTTGCAAAAACCACAATATCATTTACAACTGATTTTGATTTGAGAATATGGGATTTTACTGAAAGATTATTTTTTTTAGCAATTGCTTCTAACTTTTCAAGATGTTTTTCTGAGACTTTTTTTTGTTTTTTGATTAATTCATTGTCAGCTCTAGAATCATAATACTTGTGATGCCAAGCATCTCCCTCAAGACATGTGAGCAAAGTTAGTTTAGAGTCATATTTTTTTGCAATGTCAACTGCAATTTTGAAAGATCTAGTAGACTGGGCAGACAAATCAAAAGGAATTAGAATATTCTTAAACAATGTTCTCTAAACCTCTCTCTTACGCACACTATCTCTTTGACGATTATCATTATGCTTTGATAATTCTCGTTCAAGTTTTCTACACAATTCATCAGCGATTTTAAGAATATCCCAATCAGATTCAGTATAGACAAGTTGATTTTTTGATGTCTTTATTGTAGCTGTAACATCATAGTGTGTTCTACTACCTTCTGGGTTTTGAGATTTTACATCAATTTTAGCCTCAATGATACCAGGCAATACAGGTTGTACTTTCTCTAAGGCGGCACCAAATTTTGAGAAAAGAACTTCATTGGCAGGTTCATCTTTGGACAAACCAATTATGTATAATGGAACTTTTTCACTCATAAACAAACTCTGAAAATCATAATTAAAAACTCTATTAGTAATAATCAATCTTGATTTTCATCCATGATATTGGCAAGGGCATATTTTTAATGAATACAACAAAAACAACAACGTGAATCTAAAGAATTCAAAATTAACAAAACTTCTTACAAAGCCAATAACCGTAGGGCCAAATTCAACACTGGTAAAAGTTAGAGATTCATTACTCAAAAACAAAGTCAAAAGAGTTATAGTAACAGACAAGAAAAAACCAGTAGCAGTAATTACTGAAAAAGACATTGCAAAGAAAATTTATCAGTTAGGGAATAAGCCGATCAAATCAGTACTTGCAAAAAGTTTCAAGCCAAAAAAACTATTCACACTAACTAGAGAAAATACAGTTAAAGAATGTGCAAAGATGATGAAAAAACACAGAATTAGTGTTGTAATTATTTTAAATGAAGATAAAACACTTGGAGGAATCATAACAAAAACTGACCTGGTCAAGATATTCCTAACAAAAGGTTCTGAATCACTCAAAGTATCTAAAGTAATGAAAAAAAATCTGGTTACAGCATCTCCAAGTGACCCAATATTACATGTTGAAAGTTTGTTGCTAAAGTACGGAATATCAAGGGTCGTGATAAAGAGAAATCAAAAACCAGTAGGAATTATTACTTTTAGGGATTTTGTGCCTGCAAAAATACCTCAATGGATAGCAGAGTCAGCAGACCCAAAAGAAGTGCAAGAATACAAGTTCAAGAAAGGACTACAAGAAGGTCATGCAAATCAAATGAGCTATCTATTCCCATTTCATGCAACAGACATCATGGCTTCAAAACCAATTACAGTTGGGGCAGATAAAGAGATCAGAGTAGCAATCACACTTATGATCAAACACAACATTAGTGGATTGCCAGTTCTAAAGAATTCAAAATTAGTAGGAATTATTACAAAATCAGATATTGTGGGAGTTCTTGCTAGCTAACTTACTTTACAATTAGCAAGGAACAGTTTGAGTAGTGAGCAAGTTTATTTGATACACTTCCTAGTAAAAATCCTGTAACTGGGCCTAGTCCCTTATTTCCAACAATCACCAAATCACATTTTTCAGATTTTGCAATTTTTTCAATTTCAGATACAATACTTCTTCCTTCTTTAAGGAACGATTTTGCAGTAATTCCTTTTTTTGCTGCTCTTAATTTTGCATCATCAAGAGTTTTTTTTCCAAATTTCCTAAGCATTCCCATGTACTCTTTACGATCAAGTAGATTAATAGATGATTTTTCTGCAACGTAAACTAAAATTATCTTTGAATCAAATGCATGAGCAATTTCAATTGCACGTTGTAATGCTTTTTTAGAATATCTAGAACCATCAAGAGGTACAAGAATTGTTTTAAAATTGTTAGTCATTTTACAACAAGTACTGGTTTTTTGGATTTGTGTAGTACATAATTTGAAACACTACCCAAGAAAAGCTCTTTTGCAGAACTCCTTCCACGAGCTCCAATAACAACCAAATCAATTCCATTTCTCTTATTATTTACAAATCGTGCAATATCATATCCAGGATCACCAGAAAGGGATTTTGAAACTAATTTGATTCCTTTTTTTGCTGCTCTTAATTTTGCATCATCAAGGGTTTTCTTCATTTCTTTTGATGTGTTAAAATCCAAAAAGCCCAAAGGGTGAATTGCATAAATCCCAGGCACAGATTTTACACTCAATCCAACAATTACGCCCTGAGACTGCCTTGCTAAATGAATAGCCATGTCTAATCCACGAATGGAATTTTTTGAACCATCAAGAGGTACAAGAATTTTTTTGGTTTTTATGGCCATGATTTAAAATAATGAAATTCAACATTAAAAGGCTTTAGTAATTATCTGAACTGATTTTCAATTATGATAATTTAGATTTTATGTGATATAATTGAAAATAATCAAAAAATTATGAATAATACATTTGTCAATCAAGTTATGAGTAAAAATGTCTTGACAGCAGAAAAATCTACATCACTCCAAGATGCAGCACAAGAAATGAATCGACTTGATGTTGGTTGCGTTGTTGTTACAGAAAATTCAAAACCAATAGGAATTATCACTGAACGAGATTTTGTGACAAAGGTTGCAGCAGAAGGAAGGCCATTATTTACTGAAATTTCAGAAGTAATGTCATCTCCCTTGATAACAATAGATCCTGAAGAAACAATTTGGGAGGCATCAGAGATTATGAAAGAGAAATTAATTCATAAACTTCCAGTTATTGAAAATGATAGAATTCTAGGAGTTATCACGACATCAGATATTGTGAGAATCTCTAGTGTTGGATCAGATTCACAAATGCGTAAAATATGTGACCAAATTCTAATGAGAATGAAAGACAAGTAATCAATAAAGGATATTCACTTAAATTATTGAAATTAAGAGATGGGTTATTATGATGGCAGCAGATGCAGGTTCCACAGTCCTAGAATCAAAAGATGAAGGGCCAAAGATGCCAGATAAAAAGAAAACAAAATTTGACGTAGTGATTATTGGGGCAGGTCCTTCTGGATATACAGCTGGAATTTATTGTTCTAGAGCAGGGTATGATACATTGATTTTATCAGGAATATTACCGGGAGGTCAACTAGTAAACACAACTGAAGTTGAGAATTATCCTGGATTTGAAAATGGGATAATGGGCCCAGATTTGATGATAGAAATGAGAAAACAGTGTCAAAGAATGGGGACAACTATTGTAGATGATGAGGCTGTAGATGTAGATTTTAGAAGAAAACCATTGAAAGTTTTAACAGCATCAGAAGAATACGAAGGCCGTGCAATCATTATTGCAACAGGTGCAAATCCAAGGAAATTAGGATTAGAAGGCGAAGAAACTTTTGGAGGAAAGGGTGTGTCCTACTGTGCAACATGTGATGGACCATTCTTTAGAAATCAAGAATTGGTTGTAGTTGGCGGAGGAGATTCAGCAGTAGAAGAAGCAACATTTCTTACAAAATTTGCAACTACAGTTCATTTGGTTCACAGAAGAGATGAATTACGTGCTAGCAAGGTAATGCAAGAGAGAGCACAGAGTAATGAAAAAATAAAATTCCATTGGGATTCAGAGGTGATAGACATTAAAGGTGATCAAAAAATGCAACAAACAGTTTTGAAAAATCTCAAAACTAATGAAGAATCAACATTAAATGTAGGAGGTCTTTTTGTTGCAATCGGACATGAGCCAAATACAAAACTATTCAAAAATCAAATTGATTTAGATGATGAAGGATACGTTGTGTTAAAAAACAAGACCCACACTAACGTTGAAGGAGTTTTTGCAGCAGGAGATGTTCATGATAGAAATTACAGACAAGCAATTACTGCTGCAGGATATGGCTGTATGGCAGCAATTGATGTTGATAAATACCTAACAGAAACTGCAGATAAGCAAGAATGAGAAATGCACAATGCAAAAAATGCTTAAACAAATTTTTTGAAAAAGACATCTATACAATTCAACAGTTTCAATATAGAGATAAACCACCATACAGTTGGTCCTTAGAGTATTTTAAAAAATTGAAAATAGGTGAATGGGATTCATTTTGTGAAAAGTGTCTATTAGAATATTCCAAAGAATCCCTTAATGTGTGGAAGACGCAGATCTAAACTCTTTATGGGTGCAGAATCTACAAATCTCCATGAGTGATGAGTCAGAAAATAAACAAAGTACAGTAAAAGAACACAGTGACAAACTGGCAAAACTAGGCATGGAATTAAGCAAAATTCAATTTAGTTACAAAGTAGAAGAAAAAGCATCAAAAGAGTATTGGCAAAAAAGAATTCAAAGTTTTGAAGAATATAGCAAAAAAGCTTTAGAGTATTATAATCAAATTTTCTCATTAATCAAGATCATTGACAAGGAAGAATCAGAAAGATTTCTTTTGCAAATTAGCAGGTTTAGGCAATTAACATCGTCATTAATAGAAGTGATGAAAAAAATTGAAGAAAATCCTTCAATTATTAGTTCTAAAGATAGACAGCAAAGTCAATGGAGCAGAGAACTCAAAAACAACATTACAGAAGAGAGTAACAAATGCCTACATCATGAAAGAGATATGAATTCATACTTTAGAGATTTTTATGAGAAAGAACTGAAAAATATTTTGGAGTAACTAGTATGCTAATTCAGACATGTGTTTAGCATCTTTAAGACAATTTTCAAAATTTTCTTCAGACATTACGTTTTGTTTGGCATATACACTCTTGAATTTTCTACCATCATCAGCAAAAATTCCAACAACACATGCATCTCCTTCAATAGGATATTTTTTCATACAAGCGTAAACGGCAGCAGAAGAAGGACTGATTAAGAGTTGATCTTTTTCAAAAACATCTTTTACAACAGAAAAGGCTTCTTCATTATCAACAGAAACCCAATCATCAACTACGTTCTCTCGTTTCAAAAATAGATCAGGTTTTGCAGATTCTTCAAAATTTCTCCACCCTTGGATGAGGTGATTTTGTTGTGGTTGACATCCGATAATTTTCACATCAGGGTTTTTTTCTTTAAGGAATGCACCAATGCCAGTAATGGTTCCGCCAGTACCTACACCAGTAAAGAAATGAGTAATCTTTCCTTCAGTTTGTCTCCAAATTTCAGGCCCAGTTCCATTGTAATGACCTTTGAAGTTTGCTTCATTTGCATATTGATTTGGAGAGTAGTACGTGTCGGGTCGTGAAGATGCAATAGAAGTTGCAAGTGCAATACTTTGATCAGTTCCGGCACCTACCTTAGGACATAAATCATCACTTGTTTCAAACACTTTTGCGCCTAGATTTCGAATAATATCTTTAGTTTCATTACTTGCCTTTTCAGGAATGACTATCTCAACTTTGTATCCCAAGAGATTTGCAATTCCAGTTAAAGCAATTCCAGTGTTGCCAGAAGTTGGTTCAATTATGATACTCTTACCTTTTGTCAAAATTCCTCTTTCTTCACCATCTTTTATCATCCAATATGCAGCTCTATCTTTTACAGAGCCAAACGGATTATGGCCTTCCAACTTTGCAAAATAATCCACACGATCATGTGAAAGAGAATCTAATTTTACAAGAGGGGTATTACCTACACGATTCAGTACATCTGTATCAGTTACAGTAGTCATGATTTTGGTTATTTCACCTTTTTAATTTGAAATGTTATTACATCTCCATCTTTGGACATATCTAACAATTCATGACCTTGCCTTGTAACCCATCTAGAAATATCATCTTCAGCTGCAGGATCATCAGCAGAAACAGTTAGCGTTTCACCTACTTGCATTCTTTCAATTTCAATTTTTGTTCTAAATACAGGTTCTGGACAAAACAATCCAGTTGCATCTAATTTTTTTTCTGTTGATTCTGACATGTATCTAATTGAAAAAAGGCGTTTTGTTATATTAAAATCTATTTGAGTTTTTCAAAGTTAGCTTGCTTACAATGCCATTTTGAACATGGTTGCAAGATTTCTATCTTTCATAAAACTTGGGTCCTGATTCTGGAAATTGATTTTTTGAGAAATTCTCTTCATCAAGTAAATTGCAATTTTGTAAAAGAGTGACCACATGTGACTATTCTGATTTGAGTCATAAATTCTCAATAACAATGTCAAAAGCCATTTTGCATTTGGATAATGCTCAGAAATATAATCAATTAGATATTCTTTTGAATTATTGATTTTGTATCTCAGATGGTCAAGTGTTTCGGTTTGATAAGCATAACCGGTCTGAGAGATTTCAATTTTTCCATGTTTCATAGAGTGTAAAATATCATCAAGGTTGTTTTCAGAGTCAATTACATTGACACATCTTCCAAGGGTCGATAACACATGAGAATCACTCCCAGCAACCTGAATCATGTTATTATCTAGAGCAAATTCTGTTGCACGTGCATTTGATAGAATGTCAACATTATTGCTGTTGAACACTTCTACCATGTCACATTTTTTGGCATCCTCTCGTAATGCATCAAGTAAGCTAAATGGATGAGGAGCAGATGAAACTCCATCCTGTTTCCTAACTTCATCTAGGACTTCATCAAGTGAAAGTCCAGGAGAAATTGCATCATGGATCCCATATGCCAAAACATGAGCACCAGTATCAGTAGTAATTTCCTCAGCGGGTAAGACATCAATGTTTTTGAATTTTGAATGATCATTTTTGTACTCCAATAATTGACGATAGCCATCCAAAGTATTGTGATTTGTAACAAAAATTGCATCTAAACCTAGATTGTATGAACGTTCAAGTTGGTCTCTTATTGAAATATCACAATCATATGGAGGTTCGTCATCGCCCACATGAAAATTGGAAAATGAATTATGGCAATGCAATTCTACATTTATTGGCATTTTCAAATGAAATTTTTTGTCTTTAGGTAATAATCTTATGGAATCATACAAAATAATTATCTAAAAAGATCTTCAGATTCTGGACGAATTAATTCATCAGTTTCTTGTTCACCATTTTGGAAGGAATAATCTCGAATAATTGCAACAGGAGTTTTCAATGTTTTTCCCATAACTAATTCAGATGCTGCAGAGAGCTCATCAGCAATTGCAATTGCAGTGACTCTCAAAGTTTTTCCAAATGTATCCAGAGTTCCTTCGTAGTTAATTATAGGAGATATTCCTGCAATTCCTATAGCACAATTAGTTTGTCCCATTCTAAATGGACGACCAAATGTATCAGATATTATGACACCTACATCTTTGTTTGTTTTTTTGAGAATTTTTTCACGCATGTTTTTTGCAGATTGATCAGAATTTAAGGGCAATAATGTTGCAAATCCTTCTTTTACATTACTTTCATCAATACCAGCATTGGCACAAATCAATCCATCATTGGTTTCAACAATCAAAACTCCATTTTTCATACGTATGATGCGTTTTGATTCAGATAAAATTAATTCGGTGAGTCTAGGATCTTTTTGATATTGAGAACTAATTCCTTCAGAAAGCAATGAAGGCTTCACAGTAGACAGATCAATTAGACGGCCTTCTTGTTTTGAAATTATTTTTTGGGCAATTACTAAAATGTCTCCATCTTCAATTTGGCATGAAGTCATAATTAATTCTGAAACATCATCTGAAGGTTCAATCTCTTTTTCTATATGGACAGGTAAAATTTTCAATTATGATTTATGAGAATATGGAGTAAAAAATTGTTTATGCGGGTGTTGGAGCTTCTAATTCCAATTTGTAATGTTTGTTAATAATATCCAAAATTTTTGAAAGATCTTTTTCTTCCAAAGTTGTTGTTGCCAAGTCTTTTACCAAGTCCTGTGCACGGTATGCGATTCCTAATCCACAGATATCAAATAATTTAACATCATTTGCACCATCAACAACACAGACGATGTTTTCTTTCTTTTCTCCCCATTCTTCAATTTTTATTCTTGCAGATTTTGATTTATCTGAATCTACATTGATCTTTACACCATCTAACTTGCCGTCTTTGAAAATCAATTCATTGCAATAAACATAATCTAATCCTAATTCTTCTTTTAGTCTGTCCATCATCAAAGTAAATCCACCTGAAACAGCCATCAATTTCCAACCAGCAGCCTTTAGAGCACGACATGCTTCTTTTGCACCAGTCATGATTGGTAATTCATCAGAAACTTCTTGACATGTTTTTTCATCTAATCCTTTTAGAGCAGCAACTCTAGTTCGAAGTCCTTCTTCCCAGTTAATTTTTCCTTGAATTCCTTGTTTTGTAATTGCCCAAATTTCATCTTGTTTGTTGAGCTTTTCTGCAAGAATTGGAAGGTATTCTTCATCATACAAAACACCTTCAACATCAAAAATTACCAGCAATTGATTTCTGTTTTGCAAAAATTTGCTAATTATATTAAAGTTTAAACTTTTTTGGGATCCAAAAAACGCTAGTAATAAATCACCGAAGTTAATGGTATAGTCATGGATGAATTAGAACACAAGTACGAAGTAGATATCAAAGAAAGAGAAGGACGACAAAAACTACCAGACAACGTGAAAGCTGAACTTAAAGCATCAGGTATGATGGATGACAAAGGAAAATTGAAACTAAAAGGAGTTAGTCCAAAAATGCTCAAAAGAATGAAACAAGAGTTTGTAGAATGTCCAGTTTTGAAGGATGACATTCATTTTATCCAATGCTTTGTATGTCCAAATTTTCAAAGTAGAGTCACAGGACAAGTACTCTGTAAAGGCGATAAATTATAATCAAAAACATTTCACGAAAGGCTCATTAGTTAATTTATTATGAGAATTTTAGTTTGAGTAAAGAAGACGTAGGAATTACAGTTTCAAAAAATGGTGATTTTAGTGAGTGGTATACTCAAGTCGTACTAAAAGCCAAATTAGCAGATTACGCACCAGTTAAAGGATTAATCGTGCTCAGACCAGATGGGTACTCCATTTGGGAATCATTGAAAAATACATTTGACAAGAAATTTTCAAAAAATGGGATTAGAAATGGATTCCTTCCAATACTAATTCCGGAATCACTATTAGGAAAAGAACAAAAACACTTTGCAGGCTTCAATCCTGAAGTGTTTTGGGTAACACATTCAGGTACTAATGAAGTTGGAGATAGATTAGCATTAAGACCAACATCTGAGACATTGGCATATACGCTATATTCAAAATGGATTCAAAGTTGGAGGGATTTGCCCCTAAAGATCAATTTTTGGAATACAGCACTACGTGCAGAAATCAAAGCAACCAAACCATTTCTTAGAACATCAGAATTCTTGTGGCAAGAAGGACACACAGTGCACGTTACACAAGAAGAGGCAGAAAAAGAAGTAATGAAGATTTTAGAAATTTACAAGAATACTGTTGAAGAAGAGTTAGCAATCCCGGTAACTACTGGAAAGAAAAGTGAAAAAGAAAAATTCGTTGGTGCAGTTTACACAACCACAATGGAATCCATTATGCCAGATGGAAAAGCATTGCAAATGGGAACATCACATTTCTTGGGACAGAATTTTTCTAAACCATTTGAAGTGAAATTTGCAGATAAGGATAATGTAGAACATTTTGCATGGCAAACATCTTGGGGAGTATCATGGAGATTAATTGGTGCAATGATTATGGCTCACGGAGATGACCAAGGTCTTGTTTTACCACCCAAAGTAGCACCAACACAAGTAGTAATTGTTCCAATTTATAGAAATGATGAAGGAAGGGACAAGGTCCTACCAAAAGTAAAAGAAATCCAAGAAAGTTTAGAGTCACAAGATATTCGAGTTCATGTAGACGACAGAGAAGGATTGTCACCTGGCTACAAATTCAATGACTGGGAGATGAAGGGGGTCCCCATACGCATAGAAATTGGCCCTAAAGATATTGAGAAGCAAAGCATAGTTGTTGCAAAAAGACACAATCGTGAAAAAATCAATCTAGAGTTCAATGATGTTGAAAAAATTGTTTCCACATTAGATGAGATACAAAAAAGTATGCTAGAAAAGGCAAGAGAGCAAGCAAAAGAAAACACAAAAAATATTTCAGACTATACAGAATTCAAATCAAAGATCGAAGAGGGTGGATTCTTCAATGCACCTTGGTGTGGAAAACTAGAATGCGAAGAGAAGATAAAAGAAGATACTGGTGCAGACATACGAGTAATCCCATTTGGAAGTGAAGATGCTAATTCAAAATGCATGTATTGTGGAGAACAAAGCAAATCAATTCCAATTTTTGCCAGAGGGTACTAGGGACTTTCAATAGAGCAAATATTCATTATTTTACGAGCAGTTTTGTCAATATCCACATCTGGTTCTGCAGATACAAAAAGAACCATCTCATCTAATGAAAAAGTAAGTGTTACAACTTTCTTTCTTCTTGCAGCAGCATAACTTACAGGACCCAAATTATCATCAAAATCTTGTCTTGTTCTAATTCTTAGAACAGCTTCGATGAACATTTTCTTACGTTCATCTTCATTTTTGAGGGGTTTCACATTATCTCGAAATGAACCAACAGTTAGATTTCCCATCATATCTAAAAATCCTGCAAACCGAATTTCTGGTTCTTTGAGTAGGCGTTCACACTTTGCAGATAATTCATCAGACATGTTTTTTGAAAATCAAGTTATGATAAAAAGAATTTTCAAATTTTCATTAATAATAACATGGTCAGGTATAATAGTGGAAAAAAATGATTAAGGATTGTGACTAGCAATCCACAACTAGAAGAAACAAAGCCACTCTTAGAACAATTTAGAGAGACAAGAAATCGAACTTTGGAGTTGGTAAAAACTCTAGAAAAAGACGATTTTGTAGTACAAACTGCTTTTTTCATGAGCCCTCCAAAATGGCATGTAGGGCACGTTAGTTGGATTTACGAAGCAATTATGAGTAAATTGGACAAAAATTATGAGTTTTATTCAAAAGAATTTTCAGAGTATCTAAATTCCTACTATCAACAATTTGGCGTTCCACACGACAAAGGATTGCGGGGAGTAATTTCCAGACCCACAGTTGATCAGATTTTTCAATATTTCAATACAATCAATCAAAGAGTAGAGAAATTTATTCAAACGCATTCTTTGGATGAAAATGCAATCAGACTAATTACAATGGGATTTCATCACGAATGTCAACATCAAGAATTGTTAGTGTATGATTTACAGCATCTTCTTGCAGAACAATACAGACCAGTCAAGAAAAATCAAATTCAAAAACAAGACAATGTTGAGCAAAGAACTGTTGAGGTAAAAGGTGGACTATACACCATGGGATTCAATGGGAAAGAATTCTGTTACGATATTGAACTTCCAGAACACAAAGTGTATCTAAATGATTACAAAATAGATGTTTTCCCAATTACAAATAAACAATATCTAGAATTCATTGAGGACGGAGGTTATGAGACATACAAGTATTGGCTATCAGATGGATGGGAAAAAGTAAAAGCTAACAAATGGAATGCACCCATGTATTGGGAAAAAGTAGATGGTAAATGGAATGTCAGAGACTTTATAGGAATTAGAGAGATTAATCCAAACGAACCAGTATGCCATGTTAGTTTCTACGAAGCTGATGCATACTGTAAATGGGCTGGAAAAAGATTACCAACAGAAGCCGAATGGGAAAAAGCTGCATGTTGGAATGAATCAAAACAAGAAAAAACTCTATTTCCATGGGGAAATGAGAATCCAACAGAGAACAAATCTAATCTCTTGGAATCATATCATTGGGGATGCACAGAGATTGGAACATATCCAGAGGGAGTCAGTCCTTCAGGATGTCATCAGATGATAGGAGACGTCTGGGAATGGACATCATCAGAATTTACTGGATATCCTGGTTTCAAAACAGGATTTGACGAGTATAATGACAAATGGTTTACAAATCAAAAAGTTTTGAGAGGAGGTTCATTTGGAACACCAAAAATGTCAATACGTGGAAGTTATAGGAACTTCTTTAGATTAGATGAAAGATGGTTGTTTTCAGGTTTCAGATGTGTTGAAGACGCCTAATTTTTAGACACAAGAGTTAACGAGAAATATTTTTTATCATCAAGCCATGTATGTGTTAAATCAAAACCAACATCATCAAGTAAGTCATGAATTTGAGATAGACGAAATTTGTGAGAGTATTCAGTATGAATTAATTCATCTTTTTTTAATTTTAATTCCAAATCAGACTTTGATATAATGATGGATTGATCAACTAGAGATTTCAAGTACATCTCAATTCGCTGATCTTTTTCATTGTAAATAGAGTAATGGGAAAAGTTATTGAGGTTAAAATCGGCATCAAGTTCATCATTAATTCTAGATAGTACATTAAGATTGAATCTTGCAGTTACACCTTCAGAATCATTGTAAGCAGATTCTAGAATTGTTTTCTCTTTTACAAGATCAAGTCCAATTAAAAACAGGTCGCCAGATTTCATAGTAGCATAAACTTTTTCCAAAAATTTGTAACTATCAATTGGTGAAAAATTACCAAAACTAGAACCCAGGAATATTATCAGATTGTTTTTATCATCATATGTTTTTAAAAATTCCAAACCACCTTCATAGGTATCAATTATGCCAGTGATTGTAAGATTTTTGTAATGATTTAGAAGTTCCTCAGAACTTTCTGTAAGAATTTCAGAAATATCTATTGGAAAATATTCGGTGGTTTTTTGAGAAGATGTTAGAAAATCCAAAATTAGTCTAGTCTTTGTGGAAGAGCCACTACCCAATTCAACCAATCTAAATTCTTCTTCCAGATAGGAATCTAACTCAGTTTGTAGTTTTTTGAGAATGGAAATTTCAGTTCTTGTAGGATAGTATTCTGACACAGAGCATATTTTTTCGAATAAATCAGAGCCTTTTTTGTCGTAGAAAAACTTGGGATGGATAGATTTGGAGGTGGTTCCAAGGCTCGAAGAGATTTCTTCTGCAAATGTTTTTTCAATTTTTGTTGCATGAGGTTTGAAATATTGTAATCTAGAATTTACAACAAATTTTTTGTATTCTTTGTTTTTTTGGAGAGTGTCATCCAAGTATTAAATTCACCATCAGAGGGGATAAAAGCCTTAACCCAATTCTTTACGCATAAACTATATCTCTTGATATACTCCTAAATTCAACGATATTTGTTGGATGAAATTCTGAGAATAGAACATTTGAAAAAATATTTTACAAAAAAAGGAATGTTTGGAAAAGAATCAGATACAGTAAGAGCAACTGATGACATTTCTTTTTCTGTAAAAAAAGGAGAAGTGTTTGTGTTAGCAGGAGAATCAGGTTCAGGTAAATCAACAATTGCAAAATTGATTTTAAGATCAATACAACCAGACTCGGGAAAAATATTTTTTGAGAATCAAGAAATTGACAACAAACCAGAGAATTTACAAAAAATCAGAATGGGGTGTCAAATGATCCATCAAGATCCATACGATTCTATTAATCCAAGAATGAAAATCGGTGATATCATATCAGAACCATTAGAAGTTCATAAAATTGGAAACAAAGATGAAAGGAAAAAAAGAGTAATCGAAGTACTTCGTGAAGTAAAGTTAGAACCTGCTGAAGAAATTATTAAAAAATATCCACATATGTTATCAGGAGGGCAAAGACAAAGAGTTGTTCTAGCAAGAGCATTGTCATTAAAACCCAAAATTATTTTAGCAGACGAGCCGGTTTCAATGCTTGATGTGTCAATCAGAGCTGAAATGTTAGAATTGATGCACGAATTACAAAAAAAATACAATATTTCTTTTATCTACATTACACATGATTTAGCAACTGCAAGGTACTTTGGTCAAAGAATAGGAATTTTGTATATGGGGAAAATTGTAGAGGTAGGGTCAATTGAGAAGGTATTGCTTAGCCCCAAGCACCCATACACACAGGCGCTAATTGACGCAATATCAGAGCCAAATCCAGACAATTTACACAAAGAAAAGAAAATCAGAATTAATGAGTCATCAGATATTGATATTTTACTAGGCTGTAGATTCAGAAATAGATGTCCATATGTTATTGATGAATGTAAAACAGAACCAGATTTAGAGAAAATAGATTCTGAGCATTTTTCAGCTTGTCACGTAAAAATCAACTAAGAAGTTCTAACTGAAGGCATTCGTTTGTCTTTGTAAGTGACAACATTTGACACCCCATTCTTTGGGAAGACACCATAGATCAGTTTTGCTTTTTGGACTACAGAGTCTTTTAGAGAAACCATGATGAATTGACTCTCTTTTGCTCGCTCTTCTAAAATATTAGATAGTCTTTCGGAGTTTGGAGCATCCAGGTGGGCATCAACTTCATCAAACAAATAGAATGGAGAAGGTTTGAGTTTTTGTAAAGCAAGTACAAATACAATTGCAGCTAATGTTTTCTCACCACCACTGATGGATGTAGATTCTCTTTTTGGTTTATTTGGGAATTGTATCAGATAAGAAATTCCAGAATTGAATATATCATCTTCATTTTGTAATTCCAACCAAGCGTTTCCACCAGTCATTTTATTGAAAATTAATTTGATTTCTTTATCGACCTTGTCAAATGCATCCAAGAATGTTTGACGTTTGTCTTTCTCTATATCTTCAATGAATTTTACGATAGAATTTCTTTCTTCTTCAAGTGAGTTCTTTCTAGTAGACATTGAACGGTAGCCATAAGATACTTCAAGATAAGTTTCAGGAGCCTTTGCATTTAGTGCATTAAGAGAAGCAAGTTCTGCAGTCAGTCCCTGAACTATGGATTCAACATCAAATGTTTCCATATCTTTGTCAAACCCAAATGCAGATAGAAGTTGTTGTAATTTTACCTCATTTTCAATCAAATCACGCAAATCCCGGTTCAAAGAATCAGATTGTCTCTCCAAAGTATTGATTTGTTTTGTCAGGTCTCTATCCTTGTCAGTCAATACTTTGAGTTTATCATCAAACTCTTTGAGTTGTCCTATGGATGAACCAGATGTTTCAATAAGTTCTTGTTCTTTTTCTCTTAATTTTACAAGTACTTCATTCTTTGATTCCTTTTGTAATTCTAATTCATTGATTTTTGTTTGTAATTCTTCTTTTTCAGTATTCAAAGAAAGTTCTTCATCACGAAGACGGTTGGATTGAGATTTTTCGCGATTGTCTTGAGTTTCTAATGTTGTTAGTTGTGAAGCCTTATCACGATATTCATTTGTAATGGTAGTGTATAGTTTCTCAACTTCTGCCTTCTTTGTATTAATTCTAGACAATTCATTTGCAATACGAGATTGTTCGCCACTTGCATAGTTATCTTCTACAATTGCAATTCGTTCTGACAGAGATTCAACATGAGATTCATTAGTCAGAACTTCAGATTCAATACTTTGATCACGTGAAGTCAAATTAGCAATTCTTTCGACAAGTTGTTTTTTCATCTTAATTGCAGATTCAATTCTAGGAGTAAGTGTTGAGTAGTGCTCATTAGTGGATGCAAGAGACTGTTCAGAAATTGAAAGTCTATCAGAGTTTGACTGAATTGAATCGTCTAATTTTTTAATAGAATTCTTTTTCAATAGAAGGTATTTCTTTACGGCATTAATTGATTGGAATAACCCATCAACATCGCTACTCATAGAAATCAATTTTGTGAGTTTAGATATCTTTGAACTAATGTCAACGACAACAGTGCCTCCCTTTGCCTCAAAGTATTCACCATCCAGAGTAACTGCCTTTTGGCCGGATTGGGAAACATTGTATGCAGATTCTCTAGTTTCGGTGAGAACAATATTTCCAAACAGGAAGATTTTGAGTTCAGAATATGCAGGTTTGCAGCGTACAAAGTCTGAAAGAACGCCTATGACACCAGATTCAGTAGGCAATTTTAGTTTGAATTTAGGGATAGAATCCATAGGAATGATTTTGAGTTTTGGTAATTTTCTAGATCTTGCAAACTCTGCAATTCCAAGAAGTGTTGCAAAATCTTTTACAACTATTGCTTTAATCCAATCAGAACTTGCAGCTAAGACTGAACGCTCGTATTGTTTATCCCAAGAAATCATTTCATAAACCAAACCCTCAATGCCGAGTTGGTCTGCATCTTCTTTTAGTTTTGCAACAGTGTAATCTTCATGCATGAATCCTTTGACAGTTTTAATTTTTGATTCATAACGATTTGCAGCTTTGTTTGATTTCTCTAAAATTTCTCCCCATTCATCCATATCAGAAACAATTTTAGATTTTTTGGATTGTAGTTTTTGTATTCTAGATTTTAATTCAGTAATTGTTGCGTTGTGGTTTTTAATCATAGATTCTAGTTTTGTTTTTGAAGAAGTTAATTCTTCAATTCCGCTTTCAAGTCCTTGTAGTTTTTGAGTGTTTGATTTGACTTTGATTTTTGATTCATCTTTTTCATGTTGCAGTTTAGACAGTTTCAGTTGTGCATCATTTAGTTGGGCGGTTAATTCTTTAATTTTTTGATCGATTTCAGATTTCTTTGCAGCAGCTTGTGATTGTTCATCCAAGATTTTATTTCTTTGAGTATCAACAAGTTCTAAATCGGAATTAATTTTGTTTTTCTTATTATTGGTTTCTTCGATTGATTCTTTAATTTTCAAAATCTGAGTGTCAATATCGCTTCGTGCAGTATCAACATCTTCAAGTTCTTTTTGAATTTCAGGAATTCTAGAATCAATTTGTTCAATTCTTTTCTTTGATGCAGATATTGCACTGTTATCAATTTCATATTGTTCCATAGCAGTAGCAATTTCAGTATCAAGTGCAGATTTTGCTTGAGTGTAGTCATTGGCTTCAGCCATTAGTTTTGATTTTTGAGATTCTAATGTCCCAATTTCTGTTCTTAGAGTACTTCTTTCAGTGTCAAATGTAGTGATTTCAGAGGTAACGGAGTGTAAAGTTGATTCTTTTGACTCTTTTTGGCTTGAAATAACCTTTAGTTTATTGGCTGCAGCGATTGCTTTGTATCGATTTAGTTCGCGCTCAAGAATATCATGGCGCAATTTCTGGTTACGCTCTTCTTCAAGTTCATCTATTCGTTTTTTAATTTCGCCCATTTTTGCCAAAGCAATTTCTAATCTTCTATCTGCCTCATCAAGTTGTTTTACAGATTCAGCCTTTTTTTCATCAAAATATGAAAGTCCAATCAAATCTTCAATTGTCTTTCTCTTTTCTTCAGATGTAAATTCAGAAATTCTTGTAACTGTTCCTTGTTGCACGGCATTTAGTTGACCTAGTCCAGCATTTGCCATATCAAGTAAATCAAGAATGTGACTACGATTAGTTTTCTTTTTGTTTAGATAGTATGTGTTTTCTCCATTTGCATCCATCTCTCTGGTAATTTCAACAGTATCAGTATCAACAGGGATTTTTCTATCAGAATTATCAAAGTGTACACTAGATCTCGCCATTTTTGGTCCACGTCTATTTCCCTCAATATCATGAATCAATGATCGTAATTTGTCAACTCTCATGACCTTTGGTTTGTTTTCTCCCATTGCAAAAATTATAGCATCCAAGATGTTACTTTTACCAGAACCATTGGGACCTGAGATCGATACAAGTCCAGGTTCAAAGTGAACAGTGGTATTCTTAAAGCCAAATGATTTGAAACCGAAGATCTCAACTTTTTTTACATGAACCAATAAGACTATTCTCTCAATTGATGAGATAATCGATGTTTAACAAGTTTAGTTGACACTATTGCATAATTTTTCTTGTTTTACTATGAGATTTTTCGTAACGGTTGTTCACACCAGGTCAACAAAGAAGATCGTAATGTGTGCCTACTTATAATTACCAAACATTCAATCTAAAAACATGGTAAAATTAGGAATGATTCAAACAGTTTCATACCAGAATAATCAAAAAGGGATCACAAAGGTTTCAGAAATTTTACGAAAATTAGGAAGGCAAGAAACAGACATTGTTTGCCTTCCAGAACAATGGTTAAAAGAAAATATTATTT
Source organism: Candidatus Nitrosopumilus sp. (assembly GCA_003702545.1). Taxonomy (GTDB): domain Archaea; phylum Thermoproteota; class Nitrososphaeria; order Nitrososphaerales; family Nitrosopumilaceae; genus Nitrosopumilus. The sequence continues at coordinate 388 of REGK01000007.1, read as the reverse complement.
CAGACTTTGATGTAGAATTTGCAGAATTCAAGGACATTGCAAGAGATTTTTCAATGACCATAATTCCAGGAGCATTTTATGAAAAATGTAAGAAAAATACCTCAATAATCGCACCTGTGATAGACCCCAAAGGGGAATTCATAGGCAGGCAGGAGAAAATACATCCATTTGATTATGAACGAGGTATTGTCACGCCTGGAAAGGAGGCTAAAATTTTCAATACTGCATGTAAATTTGGAGTGATAATTTGTTATGATATGGTATTTCCACAAGTAGCCAATACTCTGACTAAAAAGGGAGCCCAAGTTCTTTTCTCGCCCAGTAGAATTGTGAGAAGAGGTATAGAATCATGGCAAATGTATGTTCAAGTCAGAGCACTTGAGAATAG
>REGK01000037.1 GCA_003702545.1 Candidatus Nitrosopumilus sp. | reverse complement strand
AGCATGAGAAAATTTTTTGAAAGATTTGAACTATTATTAACCAGAAAACAGGATTTTGTTTAGAATTTGGAAAATATTGTGCAAGTTTTAGAATCTGGTAATAGTCAAGAAAAAATCAAGATTTTACAGACTTTAGATAAAACAGATAATCCAAAAGTTTTAGAAAAAATTATTTCAAAATTAGATGATGATGATATTCAAGTACGAGGAGAAGCATTTAGTTTACTGATATTAAATGAAAATAAAATTTCAGATTTCTTAATTCAGAATTTGAATTCAACTAGTAAAAACATCAGAGGTTATGCAGCATTAGTATTAGCAAACAGAGATGAAACAAATGCAATTCCCAACATAACAAAACTTGCAAAGGATGAACGTTCTATGGTAAGATCATGTGCAATTGGTGCACTAGGACATCTAAAAGCTAAAGAAGCAAAAGAAGTTTTTTTAGATTCAGTTTTAGATGTAAATGTAGAAGTAAGGAAAAGTGCATTACAGGCAATAATTAATCTAAAATTTCCAATTTCTGAAGAAAGAATTAAAGAGATATCAAAAGATGCAGATTCTCAATTGCTAAAAATGCTTTCAAAATTAAAAAAGTAATGGTGGACCGGAAGGGATTTGAACCCTTGATCCGATGCATGCCATGCACCTATCCTACCAGACTAGACGACCGGCCCACATTCAGAATTCTGAATCAATTTTATTTTTCAAATTGGTTATTAACGTTTAGCGGTCAAACACAAAATTGAGGTATGAAATTAACACAATATATTTAACCGTCAATATAATGATTGAATCGATATGGTAGTAGATAACAAAGCAACAATCACATATGTTCAGTTATTAAAAGAAGATCTTGTTGTTATCAGATTAGTTCCAAAAGAAGGTCCAGTTCCAGAATACAAAGCTGGGCAATTTATTACACTTGGATTACCAAATCCTGTTGAGGGTGGAAAAATCGTTAGAAGAGCCTATTCAATTGCATCACATCCAGAAAACAGAGATTACATTGAGCTTGTAATTAGATGGGTTAGAAAACCACTTCCAGGAAGATTAACTACACAATTATTCAATGCAAAAGAAGGAGACGAAATTCTATGGTTAAAACCAACTGGTAGAGCACTATTAATCAATGAAGAGTTACCAAATGGCGAAAAAGACAACAGAAGAATCATCTGTATTGGTGGAGGAACAGGTCTTGCACCTTTTGTTAGTTTTGCACAACATCTACATGATTCAGGAGACAAACGTGAGATTGTCATATTACATGGTGCCAGTTACGTAGATGAATTAAGTTACAAAGATCTTCTAACAGAATTAGAAAACGAAAGTATCAGAAGAGGTAAAGATGAATGGAATTTCAAGTACAGAGCAGCAATAAGTAGACCTCAAGAGTGGTTTAACAGATCATGGGCAGGTCAAGTAGGAAGAGTTGAAACATTCCTAAGACCAAGAGACAACGAGATATCGCCATTAGAAGAACTAATTGGAGATAAAATTACTAAAGAAAACACAATATTCTATGTTTGTGGCTGGCAAGGTACAATTGATGGTGTAATGGATTTCTTAAAACCAAAAGGCTTTGTTACAGAACATGACAAACGTGAAGACGGAAGTTTTGAAGTAAAATACGAATCATACGGATAGAATTTTTAAAAAATCAATCATTGAAATATGAGATTTGTTTAGTCGAACTAATTGATTACTGCACTATATCTTGCACATCTGAATCCAGTAACAAAAGCTCATGTAGAAATTATTGAAGAGTTGAAAAAAGATGCAGATGTCGTAAAAGTAATGCCTGTTGTTTTCAAAGATGGTGAAAATGAGATCAACAGTAAGAGTTTCCCATTTAATTTTGAAACTAGAAAGAAAATGTTAGAATCAGTGTTTGGAGATTCTATTCAAATTACAGACGATTATGCATTTTTTGCACCATTTAAGAAATACATGCCACCATTACTCTCACCAAAATCATGGCAATTACGAAAGCAAATTTTACGCGGAGTTGAAGGAAAATATTTTTCATATACCGGAGATAAAGCCGAAGGATACATGTTAAAAATATACAGACTAAAACCAAAGGTTGGAGAAAGAAAATCACTTTCAGCAGCTTCAGTCAAAGAAAAATTGTATGATGCAGTACTAGGAAAAAAATCATCATGGAAAGAAGATGTTCCTGAAAACATAGCTAAAATAATAGAAGAGGATTGGAGAACAGTTGAAAAATTTGCAGGTTTAGAAGACATGACAACAAGAGTGGCAGGGATGAAATTCCCAAAAGAAGGTTGGTCAAAATAAATAGAGATTAATACACTACAGGTAAAAATTTTCTATGAAACTTCCACTTTCAAAATATGTTTGGTTTGATGGCAAATATGTTCCAACACAAAAAGCACAAGTGCCAATCACAACACATGCAATACATTATGGAACATCCATTTTTGAGGGAATCAGAGCATATTGGAATGGAAAAAATCTTCATGTGTTTAGACTAGATGAACATGTAAAGCGATTTAGAAAATCAGGACAATTCTATAACATTTCATTAAACTTTTCAGATATAGATATCACAAATGCCATTACAGGCATATGCAAAAAAAACAAACTAAAGAAATCATGTTACATCAGACCGTTTTATTTTGTTGGAGATTATGGAATAAGTCTTCATGTAACTGAAAATGCCCCAACAAATGTTGCAATATTCACATTTCCTTTTGGAGATTTGTTTGACAAGAATGGTATTTCAGCAGGAATTGTTTCATGGAGAAAATTCTCAGACATGTCAACTCCACCTCAAGCAAAGATGGGTGGGAACTATCTAAACTCAATCATTGCAACACAAGAAGCAAAAAGAAACGGTGTAGATGAGGCAATATTACTTGATCATAATGGAAATGTTAGTGAAGCACCTGGAGAAAATATCTTTATTGTTAGAGAAGGCCAAATGGTAACTCCATCATTAGCATCAGCTGCATTAGAAGGGATTACTCGTGATGCAGTTATCAAAATTGCAAAAGATTTGGATATTGATATAGTTGAAAGGGACATTACAAGAAGTGAACTAGCAATGTCTGATGAGATATTTTTAACTGGAACCGCAGCTGAAATCACACCAATAGTTTCACTTGATGGAAAAAAAATAGAGAGTGGTAAACCAGGAGACATTACAAAAAAAATGATGGAAGAGTATACAGACATAGTAATGAACAAAAATGATGACTATTCTCATTGGTTAACTCCGGTGTATTAGATGAAAATTGTTCAAATTGGCACAGGAGGATGGGGTAAGAATCATGCCAGAGTGTTATCAGAATTAGGAGTACTCAGTGCAATTTGTGATGCAGATACACAACGCAGTAAAGAATTTGGAGAAAAATATTCTGTAAATAATTATGAATCGCTTGACGATATGATATCATCTGAAGAGTTTGATGGAGCATTTGTTGTTACGCCTACATCTACTCATGCGACCATTGCAAAAAAATTACTAGAAGCAAAAAAACATGTCTTTGTTGAAAAACCTCTTACATACAAAACTGATGAAGGTGAAGAACTTGCAAGACTAGCAGAAAAAAACAAAGTGATTCTAACTTGTGGGTATATTGAGAGATTTAATCCTGCAGTAGGAATTGTAAAGAATTTTGTTAAAGAAAACAAGTACGGGGATTTACTTATGCTAGAATTTCATCGTGAAAATAGAATGCCACTTCACATTAAAGATGTAGGAATAATTTATGATACTTCAGTTCACGATATTGACACTGCAAATTGGTTATTTGATGAGATGCCCAATGTTGTCTTTGCAAGATCAGGACAAATCAAACATGAACATGAAGATTTTGCGACAATCATGTTAGGATACAAAGATAACAAAGTTGCAATCATTACGTCAAATTGGATTACACCAAAAAGAATAAGAAAATTTTATGCAATTTGTAGTGATGCAAGAATTTCATCAGATTTTATCTCACAAGAGATCAAAGTGGAAAAACAAGAAGAGGTTGAGAATATAGAAAATGAAAAACAAGAACCTTTGTTATTAGAGATTCAAAGTTTTCTTAATGCGATTGAAGGCAAAGACGAGCATATTGTAAAAGCACAACAAGCAGTAAATGTTTCAAAGATTGCTGAAGCTGCACTTTTATCTAGCCAGAAGGGAGTTCCAATATACTTAGATCTAAAATGAACAAAACAATGATTGACATTTTGGCATGTCCAATTGATAAAAATCACCCTTTAGAGTTGTTTGAGATTAAAGAAAAAGACAATATAATTTCAGAAGGGGTTTTGTTTTGTCCTAAGTGCTCGAGATTTTACCCCATAATTGAAGAAATTCCAATTATGCTTCCTGATGAATTGCGTGACAAAAAGCAAGAGATTGAATTTTTAGAGAATTTTAAAGAAGAATTGCCTGAAAAAATTATTACAAAGGCAAACCCATGGCATTTGTAGGGAATGGTTACAAATTTTATTTCAGATAAAGCAAACATTGGTAAAAACGTATCAATTTGGCATTTTTCCTATGTTGGAGATAATGCAGAGATTGGAGACAATGTCAAAATTGGCTCCCTTGTCCATATTGACTACGACGTAAAGATTGGAGAAAACACAAAGATTGAGGGTTCAGCATACATTCCACCACTTTCAAGAATTGGAAAGAATGTTTTCATTGGGCCTGCTGCAGTATTAACAAATGATCCTTATCCAATGTGTGATAAAATGGTTGGAGTTAAAATAGAAGACGGAGCAATAATTGGAGCAAGAGCAGTGATAAAAGCAGGAGTTACTGTTCGAAAGAACAGTGTTGTTGCTATGGGAGCAGTTGTAACTAGAGATGTTCCTGAAAATGTTGTTGTTATGGGTTCACCTGCAACAATTAGAAAAACGAGAGAAGAATACGATAAAAAACAAAAAGAATGGTTAGAGAGTTAAGGTCTTATCTCTTTTTTGAAAATCCAATTTTTCATTTTTGACAAAACCAAAATCCAGATAACTACAAGAATAATTGCAATTATTGCTTTAATCAATGATCCAATAAACCAATTCGCATCACCATATCCTGTAACTTCTATTGGTCCAAGAATTGTGACTACAATTCCGCCACCAATTAGAATCAATATCCACATTGCAAACAAGAATCCATAAATTCCTGATTTCATAGAGAAACCCCCATCATAAATGCAGTAATTACAGCCAAAATACCTGAAAATATTGCTAGTTTGAATATTGCAAAACCTACCTGTTTTTCCGATAGTGGACCTCCTGCCAGAATTAATCGTACCAAAGTAACAGGTGCTGTTCTATCAGTAGTTGCTTTTAGTTTGAAATCTTCAGTATGATCTACGGGTTTTCCCTTGATTTGTCTGTGCTCCACAATTTTTTTCACGCTTGAGAGGAACAAAAATGAGTTTATGACTGCAGGAAGTAATGCAACAGCTGCAATGATTTCAACGCCTCCAACAATTGCAATAGAACCATACATAGCACCCAAAGTCAAGGCTCCCGAATCTCCTGGAAAGATTTTGCTTGGAATTTTGTGATATTTGTAAAATGCCAATGAAACAAACCCCAAAGGTAAACTAACAATTGCAATTTCATAATTTTGTACAATAAATAAACAGATAGACAATGAGAAACTTGCTATTACCATAAAGCCAGTTGCTACACCATTTAAAACATCGATAGAATTTATTGTATTTCCAGTGATCGGAATCATCAAGAGTATTAATCCAAGATACAAAGCAGGGATTTGAACTTCACCAAATAATGGAAATGCTAAATCAGAATCATATGCACCAAATGCAATTATTGGAATTGCAGCAATAGTAAGAGTTACAGGTTTGAACCATCCACCCATAACTTTTCTATCATCAACATATCCTATTGCAAATGCAGCACTAGTTGTAATAATTATTGCAATGATTTCGTTTAGTTGCAAAAATGCATACAGAACAATTTCTGAAACAATAATCCCTAGAACAATAGACGGGCCACCAGGTCGGACAACCATAACGTCTTCTTTTTTGTTCATGTCTTTTACAGCCATGTTTCTTTTTTGTAAGAATTGGATTAGAAGAGGAGTTGTTAGAAAAACAACAGAAAATGCAACAATACATGAAACAACTGCTGGAATAACTAAATCAATCAATATCTAACCCTTCGTAGCTCTGCCTTGATGTTATCCGCAATGGTTGAACCAATTTTATCTATTTCTGCTAATTTATTCACAGGAATTTTTGCCAGATCATCAAGATTTTTGATTCCATGTTTGAATAGAATCCTTGCCCTAACTCTACCAATTCCTTTTACCCTCACCAAGTCAAGTAGTTCCTCTCTAATTCCATAAGAAATTCTTCTTCGTAAATTGCCTAATTCTTCAAGCAAATCTGCACGTTCAACATGCTTTGCAATTTCTCTTAGACAGTAACATAGCCAATCTCCAGTCTCAGTCATCCTATGCATGTCTCCAGACTCAATTCCAAGGCTATCTGAGAGTTTAAGTTCAGTAGATTCAGTAATCCAAGATTGAAGGGCCAATAAACTCCGTGAGCAATCATATTCAGAAATTGGTTCTAATAGTTCTGAGGAATTATTTTCTATCATCAAACTTGCGGTTTCATAGTCTTTTTGTCGAAGTGAAAATTTTGGGAAAAATTCTTCACAATTTGAAATCAGATGTAAGAAGCCAAACGTATGATTTCTTTCTTCAGAGATATTTTCTAGTGCATCTCTAAAATAAGTGGCAGTAAGTGGATCAATGTAAAGCATTGATGTCTTTTTACCAAATTCAGTCGCAGCGTATCTTTCACCTTTTTTAATTATCAGATATTGACTTGAGAGAAAACGTAATGAAATATCAATTGCAAATTTTATAGTTGCTTTTCGAGATTGCATTCCACCAAGTGTTTGTAAAAAGAATTCCAGAATTTCTTCTTTTTTAATTCCAGGATTTGTTACAATTACACTTAGTAAATGAGTTCTTAGTGATTTATCATCAGTGATTTTAGACTCAATTGGTTCAGGTTCACCATGAATGTAGTAATCAATTAGATCATCAGTATTTCCATTTCCAACAATAATTGATTCTCCATAATCATCGTATTGTGGTCTTCCTGCTCGTCCACAAAGTTGTTTGTATTCTAGGATACTAATGGGTCTATTTGCACCAACCTTTGCATTATATCTATTAACATTAGAAATTACAACTCTTCTTGCAGGTAAATTAACCCCTGCAGCTAATGTTGGAGTTGATGATAGTAATTTGATAGTTCCATTTCTAAATTCTGTTTCTATTATTTCTCTACAGTTTTGATTTAATCCAGCATGATGAAATGCAACTCCTTTTTTTACCAATAGAGCCAATGTTTTTACCAATTCAGTATGTTCATTTCCAGATAGAATTTTCTTTGATGTTTTCTCTAATTGATTAATTTCTTTTTTCTCCAAGATTTGAGAGATTGCATCTGCTGCCTTTGTTGCAAGAGATTTTGAGCGAGTCCTAGTTTCTGCAAAAACTAGTGATTGTCCTCCATCTTTAACAGATTGCACGCCTAAATCTATAGGAGTTCCTCGTATACTACGCTCAACCTCAAATGTTGTACCATCAGCCATGGTTACTTCACCTGCATCACATACCCCTTCAGAAAGAGGAACTGGCCTCCAAGCGTTTTCAACTAATGTGCAGTCAAGCCAATCTGCAAGTTCATTAGAATTTGTAATGGTTGCACTAAGACCAACAATTTGGGGTTTGATTTCTAGAAGCTTTAGTTGAGTTAAGATCATTTCCAATGTGGGCCCTCTACTTTCATCACCAATTAGATGAACTTCATCTGAGATTACCAGACCAATTTCATCAATCCATTCAGCACCATGTCGTATTATTGAATCCATTTTTTCATTAGTTAAAATCAGCACATTGTTTTTTTCAAGATTTTTTTCAATATTTTCAAAATCACCTGTTGAAATTCCAACTTTGATTTTGTTCCCCAATCCAACTTTTTCTAATTTTTTAAATTCTGAAAATTTTTCAGCAGCTAAAGCTCTCAGAGGACTAAGATAGATTACTTTACCTTTATTTTTTGAAAGATAACTCATCATTCCAAGCATTGCAATCAGAGTTTTTCCACTGGCAGTAGGAGCAGATACTAGAATACTTTTTCCATCAAGTAATCCAAATTTTACACTATCAGCTTGTGGAGGATATAATTTTTCAAAACCTTGTGATTGTAAAAATTCAATTGCAGATTCTGGAAGTGGTAGTTTTTCTATTTTCATACTCGGTTATAATGACCGGGTTTTGATTCATAAATAGATGCTTCTCTAAGCATTCTTCTAATGTAATTTCTTGCTTCCTCTTCAGTGAATTTTTCACTCTTTTCTAGTTCTTTAACAAATGCCTTTTCTTCAACAGGAATCTTGTTGTCACCTTCAAGTCCTTTGAGAATATCCATGAATAACTGCATCTTTGATACTTCACTTCTAGGCTTTCCTTGAAGCACACCAAGGTCAACCTTTCCAGTATTCACATCAACTCCAGCATCCTCTAACATACTTTGAAGCAAGAAAATTGCACGATCTGCATCCTCTTCTTCCACTTTATCCTTCATGAGTAGTCTAGCCCTAGCAGTAGAAAGTCTAATAATTCCACCTAGTTGTCTAGGAGTAACGGTAATCATTTCTTCAGATTCAACATTTCTCATTTGAAGATAATAATCTAAGATTTTCTTTTCAGCTTCTTTTGTTAATTCAGGGGAACCACGTTTTGCATATGCAAGATATTTTGTAAGCAAATCAACATCAACTACAGATTTTTTGTCAGTTCCTTGAGGGGTGTGTAATTGAATAATGTGTCTTGCAATTTGTTCATCACGTTCTTTAGTTGGAATATCTCTAACTACAAAGATCAGATCAAATCTTGTCAAAAGAGGAATTGGTAAATTGACATTTTCTGTGATATTTTTGAATGGATCGTATTTTCCATACATAGGGTTTGCTGCAGCTAAGATGGATGTTCTTGCATTTAGTGTTGCAACGATACCACCTTTTGCAATACTTGCTGATTGTTGTTCCATAACTTCGTGCAACGCACTTCTATCTTCAGGTTTCATCTTATCAAATTCATCTATACTTACAAGACCTTGATCACCAAGTACAACTGCACCAGCTTCTAACATCATAATTCCTGTCTTATCTCGAACAACAGCAGCTGTAAGTCCTGCAGCAGTTGAACCTCTACCAGAAGTATACAAACCACGTGGTGCAATTCTAGAACAAAACTTTAGCATCTCACTTTTTGCAGTACCAGGATCACCAACAAGAAATACGTTGATGTCACCTCTAATTTTACTACCATCACCTAATGGTCTTTGATTAGAACCAACAATTAGTAACAAAATTGCTTCTTTGATTAGCGATTGGCCCTCAATGTGAGGAGCAAATGAATCAATTAATCTTTGATAAACATCAGGACTAGCAGATAATGCTTTGATCATTTTTTCTTCTTCAGGAGAAATTTCTTCTCTTTCAATTTTTCTTGAGGTTTTGGCACCGCGGCCACCCAAAAATTCAATGTTGTTTCCTTCAATTCTTAATCTATACAATCCACTATGACCACGAGTTACACCAGTAACAGATTCTTGTTCAACTCTGACTACACCAGTAAGAACAATTCTGTCTCCAGGCCTAGCATTATCTACTAAATCCTGTCTAACAGTCACATCAATATAGTGAGGAAGTTGACCAGGAGGTAAATCTTCAGGAAGCTCTTGTAATCTCATTATCTGAAAATCGATAAATTTACTTGCTTCAGGTTTTAAATCAAAATCTCTTTGTTTACAATTTGGATTATCACAAACAACTGGAACCTTTACATCCATTCCTTTAATCTGAATTACTTTGGTTTGATGTTCATCAGGACAAACAAAGATCAATTCTTTTGCAAGTGGTTTAACTTCAGAAGCTCTAACCACCATTCCGGAAACACTTGTAATGGTTCCAATTGTTTCAGCATTAATTTGTCTAAGACTACGTTCAGAAGGATAATTGATTAGCCTAACACGAACTTCATCTTTAATTTTTTCAGCATAATCAGGAAATCTAGTTTGTAATGCTTCTTTGATTGCTCTTGAAAAAGCATCGAATATTCTATCAGGGTTTTCTGAAAACATAGAGATGATTTCAGGCTCAATAATCAAATCATTATAGTCAACAATAATGTATTTTGCATTCTTTGGCATCATCTCATCAATTTCTTGAACATACTTGTATTCACCAGCAGTATTTTTGAATCTAGTCAAGAATTCTTTTACCTTGTCAGATAATGCAGAATCAGTAAATGTACTAGTTTGAGTACTACTCAGCTTGTTCACCTTTTATTTGATTTTCAAATTCTATGCTGTTTTCATAGATAGTTTTGTAAAAAACAACTTCTTCAACAGTTAGTTTGTTGTATAAATCTGAATTGAGTTTTATAGAATCAGCTAACTTTACTAATTTTCCTCTTCTCATTCTAAATAATTCCAACATCATACTTTCAACTTTATCAAAATCATCTCTGTTTAGTTCCTTCATAGATTCCTTTAGTTTAATGTAAAAATGAGAATCAAGTGTAGAAATTTGATATTCTCCAACCATTTTTTCTTTTGATAATGCTTGTTTAAGTTCAGTAATCATATCAGGAGAGTCAAGAACTCCCAAATTATTGTCGGCCAAGATTTTACCTACCCACTGAGGCATGTTGTTTACCTCACCTTGTTTTCCTTCAGCCTTGAGACCAGCCACATTAAACTTGTAGTCTTGGTTTACGGTAACTTTAGCATCCTTTAGGCGGTATCCAATCGAATGTACTTTTTCTACTTTATCTATTTCCATTAGAGATCACTAATCATCTTAAAGATCCTCAAGTTTCGGATCGATCAATTCTTTTTACAATTTAGTGAGATCAATTGATCTAAATTAACTTGAGCCTGATCGCATAAAAGTTTACGAATAATTTTGATTTGAATGAAGGGGATAATACAATAACCAATTCGGATTTATTAGTGGGAATTTCTCCCAGGTACTCATATGACTGCAACTGGAATGTGGGTTGAAAAATATCGACCAATGAAACTTTCTGAAGTAGTTAACCAAACCGAAATTATTGGTAGTCTTGAAGCTTTAATCAAAGATCCTACAGATATGCCTCATCTATTATTTTCTGGATCAGCTGGTGTTGGAAAGACAACAACTGCATTATGTATATCAAGACAGATTTTAGGTGATTATGCTAAAGATTACACCTTAGAACTAAACGCATCTGATGAAAGAGGAATCGGAATGGTTAGAGAGAAAGTGAAAAAGTTTTCACGATATGCAGGTATGGCAGATGTTCCATTCAAAATTATTATTTTAGATGAAGCTGACGAAATGACTTCTGATGCTCAAACAGCACTAAGAAGAATCATAGAGGATACTGCAAAAATATGTAGATTTATCTTGATTGCAAACAATATTTCAAAAATCATTGATCCTATTCAGAGTAGATGTGCTACTTTCAAATTTACATCAGTTCCAGAAGAAGATGTGATTAAAAGACTAGAAGTAATTGCGAAAAAAGAAAAAGTAAAGGCAGACAAAAAGGGTCTAAAAGCAATTTATGATTATTCTGAAGGAGATTTGAGACATGCAATCAATCTCATGCAAGCCACTGCAAGTTTAGGTGCAATTTCAGAAGATAATGTAAAGGCATCTGCAGGGTTAACAAAAACTACAGATGTAGATGAAGTTCTAAAAATTGCATTATCTGGAAAAGTTCCAGAGGCCAGAGAAAAAATGATTGAATTAATCAAAGTTTATGGAATGTCAGAATCAGATTTTTTGAAATATTTGAATTCTGCAGTTTTCAAATCAAAGCACGATAAATTATCAGATATTTTAGAGATAATTGCAAAATATGATTATAGAATTTTAGTTGGTTCAAATTCTGAAATCCAACTATCAGCAATGCTTGCAGAACTTGCAAAAGTAGAAAATTAAAAACGCAGAGAGAGGGATTTGAACCCCCGTATGCTTGCGCACACAGGCTCTCAAGGCCCGCGCCCTACCGAGCTAGGCGACCTCTGCAAAA
>REGK01000006.1:35254-39405 GCA_003702545.1 Candidatus Nitrosopumilus sp. | reverse complement strand
TTGTTGCATGTAGGATATTTCTCATTGACTGGACCTAGTTGTTCAGTATCAGGAATTTCATTCTTGCATTTTGTACAAGTACGAGTCATGAAAAGTAGCAATTCGAAACTCCTTTTATCTTTTATTGAATAAAAAGAAAAGATTACCCTGTAGTGTAATCATGAACCTTTACTTCGTTGAGAATTTTGTCCATGATTTGTTGCTGACCACCAGAGTTGTCAATTGTTACAAGAAGTAGATTTCCACTTGGCAAAGGAATTGTTGCCCTTCTTAGCTTCTCGTAAACTGCCAATGTGTAGAGCCCCTCTCCAACTTTGTTGTAATGCTTTTCTCGTGACTTCCATGCACTAATTGCATGTTGGATTGTATCAAGAGTGTCATCATGTGAAAGATACAGGTTAGTGTTTGGTCTTGAATGAGTTGCTAGAATTTCGCCATTCATGTTAGCTACTGCGGCAAATCGAATGTTCTCATCAAGGTCAAAGAGACGGTGCATGACTCCATCATAGTTTAGTTCTTGTGCCATTGGAGGTTTGTGAATTTCATAAAAGATAACTGTGATTGGTGTGAATCAGAAAATTTGTCTGATTTTTTGTCAATTTTTAAAAATATGTTCAAATGAGAAAGACAATCAAATTTTATGCCTAGGTAATTTTCATTAAAACAGAATTCTTGAGGTTTTGTGAAAAGTAATAATAATTAACAAAGACCAAATCTTTCATGAAGATAAAGTGTCCTAAATGCCAAGAGGATGCAGACTTGTCACCAGATTTTTCTTTTGTAAAATGTGGATCTTGTGATTTGGATATGAGTTATGGCGAATATGTCAAATTTGTGGCACATAACCAAGCAAGATATTCAGACATACTTGGTGATTATGCAGGAAGTACCGAAGGACAAACTGCAGGCTCCCTAGATGAATGGGATTAACAAGAGAGTAAAATGATTCATCAGATTAAAATAATTAGTTTAGCAGATTTCTAAACATCATTGGAATTTCTCTTAGAAAATATACTTAATCTCATAGGATTTTTGGTTGGACTTGGAATTGGAATAATGTCATTAATTGGATTTCGAAACACAGGCAGTCCAACATTATTTAGATTATCAATTGCATTTTTCTCAATCAGTATTGGTTTCTTTGTTATTTGGTCAGGATACATGGTAGAAGACTTTGTGATAAAGTCTGGCAACATTGAAAGATGGGTACAAACTTTGGGAATTGCAATTCAAACAGTAGGATACTTTTTCATTGCATTCTCACACAGTATCAAATCATTTTTCCCAAAATCAAGTTACTTTAGGTCAGTTGGTATCTTGCCATTTTTTTTGGTTTCATCAGTCCAGCTAGAACATCTCTTTAGATCAGTTTCGTTCATCTTACTTGCATATGGTGCAATTGAAACAATGTTGTCATATTTTGATAATAGAAACAAAGGTGCAATCTCAGTTTCAGTTGGATTGGCATTATTGGCGCTAGGAGAATTCCTTGGATGGTACTCTTTTGTCTTCCCCGAATCAATCCTCTATTCTGTTTCAATGGTGATCAAAATTGGCGGATTAATTGCATTATTCATCCCAGTTAGCAAGGTTCCCCTAACCAAGATAAAATTTGATGAAGGACTGGAGTAATTTTTCACTCTAGGCTCGAATTTTTTCAAAATCCAAAATTTGTTAAATTTTTTTATCTTTTTTGTATATTGCACAATATCATCGCTCTATCATAGAAATTATCAAAACAATCAGTAAGAAATGGCAGAGTATAGGACACATATGAAAATTATTGGCGACATTCTAGCTACTACCAGAGACGACCTTCAAGATGAGGATGGGGCAACAGTAACTTATCTGATTAGAAAAGCAAACATTTCTCATTCTCGAATTTCAAGAATTCTAAAAACTCTAGTTTCTCAAGGTCTTTTAGAACAAGTTGATAGTCAAGGTTCTAACAAATACAAAATCAGTCCAACAGGAAGAGAATTCCTTCAAGCATATTACAAATTTACAAGCTTTGCAGACAACTTTGGATTAAGCATCTAGTCTTCATCCAAGTCATCTAATTCATCATCAAAGTCATCTTCAAAATCAGTATCATGATAATCCTCACTAGACATACGTAACCATTAAAAAAAATTTGATGTTAAAAACTTTTCAAAAGAAAATGGTAATTAAACAAAAAAACTAGGACAAATCATTGAAGGTTAACTGCGACAAGCAAGGAATTGAACAAGCATCAAAGGTAATTGAAGATGGAGGAATCGTTGTCTTTCCAACAGATACCGTATACGGTATTGGATGCAATCCGTACAACATAGAGTCTGCAAAAAAAGTTTACGAGATTAAATCAAGGGATTTTTCAAAACCGTTTCCAGTTCTAGTTTATTCTAAAGAGATTGCCAATCAAATTGCAGAGTTTGATGAAATTTCAGAAAAACTTGCTGCAAAGTTTTGGCCAGGTAATCTAACAATTCTTTTGAAACTTAAAGACTCTAAACTAAAAGAATCACTAAACCTTTCAGACAAGATCGGCCTAAGAGTTCCAAACCATGAATGTACACTAGCATTGTTAGAAAAATGTCATTACCTAATTGGAACTAGTGCAAATGTTTCAGGACAACCATCATTTTTTGATCCTGCTCAATGTATCAAGAATGTAGAGAACTATGACGTCTTTGTTGATGGAGGAACAATTACAAGCAAAGGGGAATCGACCATTATTCAGATAGAAGATGGCAAGATCAAAATTATCAGAGAGGGTTCTTTGAGCAAAGAGGAGATTTTCCAAGTATGAATCTTATAGTTACTTGTGCAAGACATCTGGAACCTGAAACAGAAGAAGAGTTGAGGGGATTTCTAGATGAATTTGGGGATTCTGAACCCAAAGTTACAATCACAAGCATGTCAGGCATATTGACTGCTGAGACAAATCTTGAGCCAGTTGAAGTGGTAAGAAAAATCAAAGAAATGCTTCTTGATGAGCCTTGGAGTGTCAGATATTGTTTGAGAATAATTCCAATTCAAAGAGTCGTTGAGACAAAAATTGAAGAGATTGAAAAAGTCGTTGATGAATTATCTGATAACATCTCTAAAGATGAAAAATACAGAATTTCAATTGAGAAAAGAAACTCAGACATGTCTAGTCAGGAGATAATTAAAAAAATTGCAAGCAAGATAAAGAGTCAAGTATCACTTGAATTTCCCGACAAGGTAGTTCTAATTGAGATTCTTGGCAACAAGACTGGAATCTCTGTTCTAAAAAAGTCTGATATTTTGAGTACAGAAAAGACCAAACGCAGCATGTCAGAGTAGGACTGCTGCCCTTTCCACTAGAATATCTTCTAGAGGGTTTTTGGAATATACAGAATCGATTTGTTTTTTTGATATGCTAAAAGATTTTTTCAAGAATGCGTCATTGCTTTTTGAAAATAAGGGTACAGTTAATGGAGACAATTCTTTGTAGAGTGAATCAAGACTAGATTTGTTTCCAATTGCAATTAGTAGAAAATCAGTTTTTGGTTTTATTCCCGCCAAAGTAATTGCAGCAGAAATTTGTTTTGATATTGCAAAGCGCATCAATATATCAGTCTCTAGTTTGTTTGAGAGTAGAACGTCATTTTTTTGAGAATCCAGTGATAGTGATAGAATCTTTTTGAGATGAGAACTATTCAGTACAAATTTGCTTGATACTGCCTGGAGTTGGATTTTAGGGAATTTCTCTCTGAGATTATCAAGGAATTTGACATCAATGCCACTTTTGCCTTTGATTTGGACGACCTGAATCTGTTTTGATGCAATTTTGTATTCTAATTTTTTTGATGCACCGCCATGAATTACAGGAATAATACTAACTACATCATCATTTTTGATTACAGTTGAATTTCCGTCAAGAGCTGAAGAGTCAACGCCATTTACTGCAATCAAAATATTTTCAGTGTCAAGTTCTGGGGAATCAGTTGGTTTTCTTTCCAATAATGTATTGAGTAATTCTTTAATTGTAATGTCAGATTTTTCTAGTTCCAACTTTTCTGTAGAAAATGATTTTTTGGCACCACCAACAAGTTTTACAGTAATCATTATGATTTTTTGTTAAAGTTTGAAATTAATACTTAGTGTATTATTCAGATTTTTCTTCTGTTGTTTCAGGAGTTGGT
>REGK01000006.1:22206-35154 GCA_003702545.1 Candidatus Nitrosopumilus sp. | reverse complement strand
TCTGTAGAAAATGATTTTTTGGCACCACCAACAAGTTTTACAGTAATCATTATGATTTTTTGTTAAAGTTTGAAATTAATACTTAGTGTATTATTCAGATTTTTCTTCTGTTGTTTCAGGAGTTGGTTCTGCTGCAGGTGCTTCTGTTGTTTCAGGAGTTGGTTCTGCTGCAGGTGCTTCTGTTGTTTCAGGAGTTGGTTCTGCTGCAGGTGCTTCTGTTGTTTCAGGAGTTGGTTCTGCTGCAGGTGCTTCTGTTGTTTCAGGAGTTGGTTCTGCTGCAGGTGCTTCTACAGGAGTTTCCTCAACTGCTTGAGATTCTGCTTGAGCTTTTGAGGCTTGATCTCGTGCTTGCTTTGCTTTTTGTTCTCTAACCTCTTTTTTGATATAGTTTGTAATGTAACCTGCAATCTCATTTTTTAATCCCTTTGAGCGGACGATTGAAACTTGATCTAAAACTTTTTTGTTGTCAGCAAAATCTTCACCAAATTTAGACTTGTGATTATCCAAGACTTGGTATGAAAGACGCTTTATTCTGTCCACGAATCGTCTAAAGATTAGGGTGTTTTATATCTATATTCCAAGATATGCGTTTGAATTTTTTTCTAGCAGTTCTGCAGTCTCGTCAAATGATTTACCTAGAATTTTGGAGGCGCAAAAGATTACGCTGGGAATAAAGCCAATATCGGCTGATTTCATCTCAAAGCACCTAGAAAATCTAACTGGACCATCAGTCTCAACTAGAATTTTTGATTCATCACTTTTTGATAACAAGGTCTGCTTGTCATTTGCATAAACCATTACAGGTCCAAATGAAACAAAAAATCCCATATCCATAGCCTTTGCGAGTTGTTTTTTGCTTCCATCAAACCAGTGAAGCAAGGCATGCTTGGTGTCATATGAGGTCATGATTTGAAAAACATCATCCAAGCTCTTTCTTGTATGAATTGAAACTGGTTTGTTGTATTTTTCAGCACAAGACAACAGAGTTTCAAATACAAGAGTTTGTCTTTTTGTATCTTGTTCATTATTGGCATAAGTCGGATCTAGTCCAATCTCTCCGACTCCTGCAAGGATGTCATGGTTCTCATCAATCATTGTTACAACTTTTTCTAGTTCATCACTTGCACATTCAGGATGAATTCCAATAAATGGCAAAACAAGATCACTTTTTTTTGCAAGATCCAAAGTCTCTAGAGAATTTTTAGCATCCATAGAGACGCAACATGCTTTGATTTTCAAGGAATCCATCTCTTGCAAAATAAAATCCATGTCAGGAGAATATTGCGGATCAGAGAGGTGAATATGAGAATCAAAGTACCAAGTCATTTTTCTTGATCAATTCTTAAAATAGTCTGTATAAATCGATTCCTTAGTGATATTTTTTCACTCGCTATCTTTTTTCGCAAAAAATGAAAACAAAATTCATGAAATCATCAGAATTGGGACTATCTGCAATGTATAGAATTCTAAAAAAAGCAGGTGCTGAAAGAGTCAGTGACGAGTCTGCTGATGAACTAAGAAGAGTTATCGAGGAAGTGGCAAACGGCATTGCCAAAAGTGCAGTAGATATGGCTTCTCATGCAGGTAGAAAAACTGTGAAAGGAGAAGATGTGAAATTGGCTGCAAAGCCATTTAACAAATTCTAATCTTTAGATATAAAAAATGAAAAAATGATGAAACTATACTAATAGTTCCAGCACTTCATCTAATTCTTCTATATCTGGTTGAAAATCAGTTTCATCTGAAACTGGTTCATCATCAGATACTATTGGCTTTACAGCAACTTCACCAACTAATACCAAAGGTACTTTGACATCAGAATCTTGGACGGTAATTGCTGCACGAGTAAATGCTAGTGCAAAAGAATTTTCACTTTCAACAACTGGAGTAAAGTGCCCTCTAAGATGAATGACGACGTTGTCATTATCTTGAGATACACCTTTCATGCTGACATGATTGTTCTTTGCAAATCCTTTAAGATCAAATGTGATTTCTCTTTCACCAATAAAGACAGTTCCAGTTCCACTAGTTTTCCAACCTCTGTCTGTTTGACCAGCTTTTCCTTCTAGTGTAAACTCTGTAGAATAGGCTTCACCATTTACTACACCCCATCCAGAAGTATGACCATCAAACATCAAAGTTGGTTCAATGTTTGGTCGGTCATGTTGAGAATCAGTTAATCTATCTCTTTTTTGGTCGTTAAAGTCTTTGATTTGATCTCGTATTGTATTTCTTTGATCTTTAATTCCATCAAAGAATGCCTTTCTCTCTTCTTTGTCAATTTGGTTCTTAGAATTTTCAGCAGCAACATCAGACTGTGCAAATGCTCCACTTGCAGGGGCAATTGCAATAGCCATAACTATTGCCAAGGCTGAAAATAGTTTTGCATTTTTCATTGGAATGAAATTTGTCTGAATATAATAAACGATTACTAAGCTATGTTACTGATAATTTCTCTGTGTCAGAAATTGTTGTTACAGTTCCAAATCTATAGAGAATTGAATCAATATTCTAGTCACCGATATCATCACAAGAGTTTAATTGTTCATTTTGTGTTTTTCAAAACGGTACTCTGGCAGAACGGTTATGCGTGGGCCTGCAAAGCCTATACAAGGGGGTTCGACTCCCTCGGGTACCTTTATTCTACAATAACTTTGCCTTCCATCCAAGGATGAAGAGTGCAAAAATAATCATAGGTTCCTGATTCATCAAAGGTTAACGTATAGGAATCAAAAGGATCCAAATGTCCGCTATCAAAAAGATCTATTGGTGTATCATAGAATCCGGAAGTTACACTGTGAAATGCTGAATCCTCATTTACCCATGTTACAGATTCGCCTGCACTAACTGTAATTACAGATGGAATGTAACATCTATCGGTCTCCTCACAACCAGGTCGGGAAACTTTGGTTGGCATGATAACATCACCACCATCCATCACATCAGGTTGAATTTCTCCTTGCATTGAAAATGTAGGTTCACTGTTTGATTCAGGAGATGATTGTGGTTGAGGTTCCATTTCAGTTGAGAAAGCAACTGCCAGTACAACAATTATCACTATACCAACTATGCTTGAGGCAACTATTTTTTTTATCAAACCATTTCACATCCAGAATTGAGTTATTACATAATTACCATGTTCTCTAAATATATAACATACTAGAAAAGTAAATTGTCGCAAAACGGAAACGGGTTACTAGAATACATACCTGGCTCACATACACTACTAGTCCAAAAAAATTCCAGTCCACCACTAGAAGGATTTGAAGAGAATATCAGAGAAAGCATACACGAATACGCTGAGAACTCTAAAAGCGACGTTGAGAAGGGAAATAACTTTCTTCAGTGGATTCTAACCAGAGTCTTTGAGGCTACAGAAGATGATGCAGCTGATGCAATTGTAGATGGTGCAAACGATCTAGGCATTGATGCATACTTGCCAGTAGATTTTTCAGATAATACAATTAGATTATTTCAATCAAAGTATGGTACATCTCATTCACTAGAAGCAATTGCAAAATTCAAAGAAGATGCAAAAAGGCTTTTGGCAAAAGATGTTACAAAGATGAGACCAGAGTTGGCTCAACTTGTTACAAAAATTAAAGAAAAGAACCTCAAAGTAAAGTGCTGTTATGTTACAGACCAAAAAGTAGACTATCATGATGAACTTGTAGAAGTGATTGATGAGGAGAAAATTATCCAAAAGTTATGGGACAGGATAAAGAAACCAGCTGCAGGCAAGAAATCATCAATACGACTAGAAAAGATGCTCAGACACGAGAATACCATTCTAGGGATTTTGAAACTACGTGAACTAACAGAATTTGTAAGCAAGAACAGAGACTATGTCTTTGAATCAAACATTAGACAATGGATGCAGTTCAAGACTACAGTTAACAAAGGGTTGAGAGATACTTTACAAAGTAATCCCAACAAATTCTTCTTTTACAATAATGGAATTACAATTGTCGTAAGTGATTTTTCAGAAATAGGCGAGAACATGATTGAGCTTCATGCACCACAAATTGTAAACGGTGCTCAAACATCAAATTCCATACTAGACCATTCAAAGAGAACAAAGAACATGGATGGCTCCATGACAGTTACAATAATCAAGGCTGACGACGAGCAAGAACAAAACAACATTACAAAATATAGAAACTCACAAAACTCTGTCAGAGGAAAAGATTTGGTTTCTTTGATGGACTTTCACAAGTCAATCAAGTCACAACTCAAAAACTCTGGTTATTTTTACGAGATTCAAGCAGGTTCATTTGATACAAAATCAAAATCAAAACAATGTGAGTATTCAGGAGATTCTACATACAACAACTATCTTCCAGACAATCACAAAAAAGTAATTGTTGCAAAAGATGCAATTCAATCTCTAGTTGCAGGAATTGAACAAAGACCAACTGAAGCTTACAGCTCACCAGCTCAGTTTCTTCCGAGAGGAAGCAAGTATGATGATATCTTTAATGACAATCTAAAAGACGATTACAGAATTTTGTTGTATCCATATTTGGTAAAAGAGTATGCAAAAAAATCTCTCAAGTATGGAAAGAAAGGAGGTCACAAGACAAAGAGATACGCAACTCTGTTCTATGTTGCAGTTTACTTTAGAATTCTAAACAAAAAGATTCTTGAAACAAAGGGCGATTTTAAGGGCGATATTAGAAAAATAGAGCCAATTTTCCGCAGTTTCAAACTAAATTCCAGAATTTTGAAACTTGCAGATGTGATTGTCACAAAATTCCTTGAAGATACGGTAGTTGATGATGAGATTGAGATGGCAAACACAAAGCACAATTTCTTTTCCCAGCATGTTTGGAATGATACGATGCTTCGCGTGATTGATAAAAAAATCAGACAAGAAGAAGACGAGATTTTAGCACTAAAGAAACTAACAAGTAATTTGTTATAGGCAGAGTCCAACCAAGTAAAAATCTTGCAGGAGGTTTACATTGGTCAGACGCTACCTAGATTTCCTAAAAACAGGTTGTATTTAACATAATTTTCTTCTGTATTCGGGAATGTTTTTTATATCGTTTCAAAAGAGCAGAATCACTTTGGGTTCAAAAGGTAAATGTGCAATTTGCAGCGGAGAAATCAAACTTCCATTCAATCCAATGAAGGAATGGGGAATTGAGGGAATGCTTTGCGGAGATTGTTATTCAAAACAGTTGCACGAGTTTTATCCTGGAGATCACATTAGAGTAAACAAAGAATTAGATTAGAATTATTCTGATTTGTTTTCATCAAAACAAGCTTTTACAAGAGGATCATCTTGCGCATCTTTTTGATCAAGAAATGCAATGTCAGTAATTGTTTTTTTGCGTTTTAGTAAGTTTACTTGGAATGAAGAGAACTCTTTGCAATCACACTTGTTGTAAAGACATTCATCATTGTCGTTTTCATCATGATCAACTGCTTCATGTCCACAGTTGCACAGTGCATCCTTTTTGACGTCGTTTAGTGACTTGTGTGCATAAGTTCCCAATCTCAAATATGCTTCTCCGCCATGACCTTTCTTGAATCTCTCATAGTGTTCTGACTTTTGCAAGAGTTTGCAAAATGACATGTTAGATTCAGGCTTTTGGGAATCAGCACCCATGATAAACCAGTACTTGTCACCAGTTTCTACAAATCTGATCTTAATTGTTGGATCGATCCAGTAGCGAATTGTGTCATGCCAAATGGATGCATACTCTTTTCTGCTTGAAACTAGCGGTGCAACATTCATTCGCAGATCATAATACCTGTAAGCAATACCTTCAAAGTCATCAAACCATGGAATTGCAGACATTGTTGGCAAATTAGCCTAGAGATTATTTATCTGAACTGAATTGATGGTGATACTCTTATATCAGAGTTTTAGAATTAAGAACATATGACTTCCTATAGAACTAGTATGCAAATAGTCGCTGATTTGCTCACTGTTACTGAGCAGTCTGGACAGGAAGGCATCAAAACAACATCACTTCTAACAAAGGCCAATTTATCACATTCTAGACTATCTAAATTCTTGGAGAACTTGACTGGTGCAGGCCTAATCAACAAGATCGAGTTTGATGGAAAAAACACTTTTGTCATCACACCAAAAGGAAGACAATATCTAGAATCTTATGCAAACTTTTCAAGTATTGCTGAGTCATTTGGTTTAGAACTCTAAAATTTACTTCTTCTTAGATTTTCTCTTAGCATTAGCTGCTTGTCGTGCTTTCTTTTCCTTGTAGGAACTGTACACAACAATTATGATAATTCCTGCTATGCCACCATAGAACATAGGTGCAATGAATCTCAATTCTCCAGTTGAAGGATTGAAAAACGCAATTGCAATAGTTACGACCATAAAAATCAGAACTACAGTAAGATACTTGTCCATATGAGATGTAATTTACAAAACCATATATCTTTTTGATAATCTCAGAGAAGACATGGCAAAAATGCTAGAGCTTGGCGGACTAGTTCTGATAGGAATAATGTTTGCAAGTTTTGTTGGAGCTTTTCAACCTACAGTTGAACCTGGATTATCACCACTCTTTTGGGGATGTGCCGGAGTTGCACTTACAATAATCATGTACAGGAAGTTCAAAAGAAAGAGAGAAGAAGAATCTGAATAAAAGAAATTCACGAAATATTAGGATTTGATCAACATTTGATCAACCGACAGATCTATAAAGGACAATTCCAGGTAAGTAATGAGGGGAACATGACAGAACAAAATAAACAATGGTGGGAAGGTTTAGGAAAAGAACTAGAAATCGACATTGAAACCCTTGATGAATCAAATTCTTAAAATTTAGAAATATTTTCTGCAAAATAATTATACAAGCCTCGGACGGGATCTGAACCCGCGACCTAACGCTTACGAGGCGTTCGCTCTACCAGGCTGAGCTACCAAGGCACGTTTGGGTAAAGCCATCAGAGTTAATAAAAAGCCTTTCTGAGTTGGATTGATTGAAAAAAACAATTTCAGGAATTAGAGGAATATTTGGAGACGACCTCAATCTAAAAGATGTACTAGAATTTTGTAACAACTTTTCATCATTAGCAAAGTCTGGTAAATGTGTAATTGGAAAAGACACCAGACCATCAGGTTCCATGATCAAAGATACTGCAAGTGCAGCGTTGATGAAAAATGGGATTGATGTTTTTGATTTGGGAACAGTTCCAACGCCAGTAGTTTTCAGAGAGGCAAGAAAGTATGGTGCAGGAATTGTTGTATCATCTTCTCACAATCCAATACAATGGAATGGTTTGAAGTTCATCATTGAGGGAAGAGGAATCAATGAATCTGAACTTCCGCAAATTATAGAAAAACAAGAGATTCCAAAGACTAAGATCGGTTCTGAACAACAAGTTTCATCATCATACATTGAAGATGCTGCAAAAATAATAGGAAAATTAGAGAATAAACCTCAAGTTGCAGTGGATTTGGGAGGTGGTGCTGCAAAGGGATTTGCACCTGAACTGCTTGAATCCATTGGTTGTCAGGTTCAGGTGATTAATGAAGACCTTGAGGGTTCAACTAGAGGTCCAGATCCAACAGCAGACAGTTTGTCTGATCTTGTTTTGGCATCATCAGGAAAAGAGATCGGTTTTGCATTTGACTTAGATGGAGACAGACTAGTTGTTGTAAGAAACGGGAAGAAACAGACACCAGATGTAACGTTGGGTTTGGGAGTTGCAAAGTCTTTGGAGCTTGGATACAAAAAGTTCGTTCTAAGTATTGACACTAGTGTCTCAGTTGAAAAATACATCAAAGAAAATGGTGGAACAGTACAGCGAACCAAAGTTGGCGAGGCAAACGTTATTGAACAAATGATAAAAGACGATGCGCAAGCTGGAGGGGAAGGAAGCAGTGGCGGTTTCATTCTTCCAGAGTTTAATTATTGCAGAGAAGGAATTCTAACAAGCGGATTGATTTCATCAATGCTTGGAACTGTAAAGTTTGATGAGGTGTTAAATTTCATGGAAAGCTATTACCAGATAAGAGACAAGACTGCAATTGATGCACAGTTCCATGACAAAGTGATAGAGAAAACAAGTTCTACATTTTCAAATGATTATTCAGAAGTAATTACACTTGACGGAGTAAAGGGAATCATTGATGAGAACAGTTGGGTGTTGATAAGAAAATCAAACACGGAAGACATCATTAGAGTTTCAGCTGAATCAAATGATGAGACAAAAGCAAAACAAATTGTTAAAGACACGATACAGTTGGTGAATCAAAGTTATGAGCAAATTAGATGAGACAGAAATTATCAAAATTTTTCAGCGAAAATTAGGACGTAAGAATTTTGTTTCTGAAGATGTAGAGACTTTCAAATTAAACAAACCTAACATCGTAGCCAAAACTGACACACTGGTACAAAGCACTGACATTCCTCCCAAGATGAATCTGGGGGAGGCTGCAAGAAAGAGTGTCGTAGCATGTGTAAGTGACTTTGCTGCCAAGGGAGTAAAGCCAGAATTTGGCATAATCTCAGTCAATTTTCCTTCAAACATTACACGTCCAAGAATTGAAGAGGCAGCAAGCGGATTTAGAAAGGCATGCAGAGAGTTTGGAATTTCCATTCTAGGAGGCGATACAAATGCAGGAAGAGAGACTGTTTTTACAGTATGCCTGTTTGGCAGTGCAGATAGCATCATACCCAGAAGAGGTTCAAAGAACAAGGATCTGATCTTTGTAACAGGACCATTTGGCTATACTGCAGCAGGTTTGGAGATACTACTCTACAAAAAGAAAGGAAAAAGAGAGTTTGTCAAAAAGGCAGTTGAATCAGTGATTCATGCAAAGCCAAGAGTGAGTTTTGGATTAAAGAACAGAAGATACTTTTCATCTGCAATGGACTCTAGTGATGGTCTGTCTACTACACTAAATGAGATGTCAAAGCAATCAAAAAAGAAATTTGTCATTACAAATTCTCCACACAAAAAGGACGTAGAGGAATTTGCAAAGTCAAATCTAGAAAAATTGGTCTTTCATGGTGGAGAAGAGTACGAGTTTGTCTTTACCATTAATCCAAAACACAAAGCAGTCATACTAAAAAACGCAAAACTTCTCAGAACACCAATCATTGAGATAGGTCATGTCACTACTGGCAAAGGTGTGGTATTGCAGAAAAATAACAAAACTATTCTGCTAAAAGACAAAGGTTGGAAACACTTTGGATAATTATTCGTCGTGTGAGACGTCTCGCTCTACATTGTTTACAATACTAAAAACAGATTCAGCAGGTAAGACTTCGACACACTCTGTAATCCACAAGTTATCAAGGTAAAGTAATCGTTTTCTGTCATCTTCAGGCAAGTCATCAGGATGAGCTTCGGGGTATAGTGTATGGATCTTGTATCCTTCATTGGCAATCTGTTGGCATTTTTTTTCTTGAGGAGATAGAATTACTTCATTGATCGGAGTTAGTGACTGTATGGCCATTGAACCAAACAGGGCAGCAGCTATGGCAACACCGATTGCCAGAAACAAAATATTCCCCATAGGAAAATTGAGTTTTTTTAGTATAAGAAGAATGGTCATTTTTGCCTCAAGTGGCCAAAACAAAGCAAAATGGCACCATCAATGTTTTTTAAACCCCTTTAGGAGTGAGTATTCATTGTCAGAAACTGAAGCCAAAGTTGAGGAAGTAGTAGAACAAGCACCAGTCGAAGAGACTGAGGCACCTGTGGAAGAGGCAAAATCTGAGGCAGTAGAGGAAAAAGCTCAACCAGAGGCAAAGGTAGAGGGCCCAGAAAAATGGGGTATCGCTCACATTTTCAGTAGTTACAATAACACAATCATTCACATGACTGATCTTACTGGCGCAGAAACTGTTTCCATCAGTTCTGGTGGAATTCACGTCAATGCAGACAGATACGAATCATCACCATTTGCTGCAATGAAAGCTGCAAATCAAGTGGTAGAATCTGCAAAGACAAAAGGATTCACAGGATTCCACATCAGAGTTCGTGCAGTCGGCGGAGTTGGTTCTAGAGTTCCAGGTCCAGGTGCACAAGCTGCAATCAGAGCATTGGCAAGAGGCGGATTTAAGATTGGAAGAATTGATGATGTTACACCTATTCCTCACGACACCACTAGAAAGAAGGGTGGAAAGAGAGGAAGAAGAGTCTAGGAAACAACTCTAACTTTTACTTCACAGTTTTTAGAAGCAAAATAATCTCGCATAAATTCTGCAAACTTTTCTTCTGGTTTTGATCTGTATCTTTCTAACATGTCGGTAAACTCTTTTACAATTCCTTCATGCAAGTCTGCTTTGAATGCAATCTTAAAAAAAGTCCAACCAAAGTTTTCTGTTGGTTCACTGAACATGTATCCGTTGTATGCACCAGTTAGAGACTCCATGTGGGAGAGAGCTCTTTTGATGTTAAATGCATCATCAGAATAATTTTTTGTAGAAATTTCCAGAGTAATTGTCATTATTCATCATCCTTTGATTCTTTGCTAAGTTTATCAGTTAATGAAACAAATTTTCCGTCTTGCTCTACGTTGATTTTAGTTTCCATTCTAATGTTTAATCCAACTGTTCTAAATAATGCCAAGAGTTTTCCGCCATCTATAGTTTCATTGAGTTCTCCTGACTTGATTAATTCTGATAATTTTTGTACAATCATAATAGTTTCATTTGGAAATTGGGATTCTGCGTTTTGTAAAACTTCCATTCCCCTATATCCCAAAACTTTGGCTAGAATGTCCCTAGGCTTTTCTTGGACCTGTTCTTTTGGTTGCTCGGGAGTTTTTTCTGAATCCTGTCTAGTGTTGATGTTTTTTTGCATCTCTGCTAGACGTTTTGCCTTTAGTCTCTCTAGTTCTGAATCGTCGCTCAACCTTTAATCACACCTATAGGCACCAATTTTGCCACCTTGGTAGCAATTCCTAGATTGTGAGAAACATCAACTACTGAATCGACATCCTTGTAGGCTTGAGGGGTCTCTTCCACAACTCCATCTCGGGTCAATGCCTTGATAAAGATGCCCTTGTCATTTAGGGATTTTTTAACATCATTTTCAGTGTAATTTCGTCTTGCCTTGGAGCGAGACATTGTTCTTCCTGCACCATGGGCAGTAGAGCCAAAGCTCAAGTCCATAGAGTTTGGCTGTCCAAGTAAAATCCAGCTTGCAGTACCCATCGAACCTGGAACCAGTACTGGTTGGCCCAGATGACGATATTTTGTTGGAATCTCATCTCTGTTTGCAGGAAATGCTCTAGTTGCACCTTTTCTGTGGACAACTAATTTTCTTTCTTCTCCGTTTACCTTGTGCTTTTCAACTTTGGCGATATTGTGTGCGACATCGTAAACTAGTTTCATGTCAAGATCAGATTCAGATTGATTGAAAACGCGTTCAAAGGACTTTCTTGTCCAATGAGTAATCATTTGACGGTTACTCCATGCAAAGTTTAGAGCTGCAAACATTGCTTTTCTGTAAGACTCTCCTTCTTCTGAAGTATTTGGAACGCATGCAAGTTCTCTATCAGGTAATGTAATGTCATACTTTGACATTGCTTGTTCTGAAACTCTCAAGTAATCGCTGCAAACTTGATGTCCAAATCCTCTTGAACCGCAATGAACTAGAACTGTAATTGTTCCTTCTTTGATTCCCATCTTTTCTGCAGCTTCAGGATTATGAACTTCTGCAACCTTTTGAATTTCTAAAAAGTGATTTCCTGAACCCAAGCTACCAAGTTGTGGTGCTCCTCTCTTTCTTGCTTTGTCTGAAACTTTGTTAGGGTCTGCATTTTTTATCTGACCATTCTCTTCACATACATCTGAATCGTTTGTTGAACCATAACCATGATCAATTGCCCAGTTTACACCATTGACTAGAACCTCGTCTAATTCTGAATGACTTAGTTTAACTGCACCCTTAGAGCCTACGCCAGAAGGAATCGAACTAAACAAGTCAGTAACTAGATCTTTTAGTTTTGCACGAACTGCTTCTTCTGTTAAATTGGAACGAAGTAATCTCACTCCACAATTAATGTCATAACCAACACCGCCAGGACTAATCATTCCTTCTTCAGCATCCATGGCAGCAACTCCACCTACTGGAAAACCATATCCTTCATGTCCGTCAGGTAGTACCACACTGTGCCCTACAATACCAGGGATGGATGAAACATTTCTTGCTTGCATGATAGTTCTATCAGTAAGCATCTTGTCAAGCAAGGCAGGATTTGCGTAAATTTTTACTGGAACTTTCATTCCCAAATTAGAATCAGCATCAATTTGGTATTGGTTTTCTCCAATCTTCTTTGGAGTTATATCACTCATACAGTTTGAAAAACTCCAAGTTCCAATTTTAATCTTCAGTAGAATTGATGATTTTATTTTTGAAAATCATCGATGGCCTTTAAGTTTGATTATTGCAAAGTAAGTTTATGGGAAACGATCCTTTTTGCCACTGTGGTTCATGCGGTCATGAAAACGTAGATGAGTGTTACACAAAACAATGTAGTTGCTGTTTGACTGATCACCAAGGCGCTTTTGGAAGTAACAGATAATCATTTCAAATTTGAAATTGACAATAGTACTTATCTATAACAAATTTCATTTAGAAAATATGGTAAGAGGAAAACTAACTGAAGAAGAAAAGGAAAAACAAAAAGAAGAACAAAAAACTAGAGCAAAAGCGTCAAGAGCAGCAAGAAGAAGCGGTAAAAGCATCAAGACAGAAGGCAAGGTAAGCAAATCAAAGCAGAAAACAAAAGAAGCAAGATCTCAAAAGAAAGTGGCTACAGTCAATAAATCACGATACTAGGCAAAGAGTAGATTTATTTTCCAATAAGTTCAGGTGAGAATATTGGCAATTCTACCTATTGATAGTGGTCGTTATGGCACTAAAGAAATGATGGAAATTTTTAGTGAACAGAAAAAAGTCAACTATCAATTGGAGATTGAGGGAGCTGCTGCAATTTCACAAAGTGAA
>REGK01000006.1:2599-22106 GCA_003702545.1 Candidatus Nitrosopumilus sp. | reverse complement strand
ATTGGCAATTCTACCTATTGATAGTGGTCGTTATGGCACTAAAGAAATGATGGAAATTTTTAGTGAACAGAAAAAAGTCAACTATCAATTGGAGATTGAGGGAGCTGCTGCAATTTCACAAAGTGAAATTGGAATGATTTCAAAAAGTATTGGTAAAGAAATTCACAGAGCAGCCACATCAGGAAAAATTACTGCAAAAAGAATCAAGCAATTAGAAGCTAAAAGTGATCACGACACTGCAGCACTAGTTGAATCACTAAGTGAGAAATGTAGTAAAAATGCAAGACCATGGATTCATTATGGATTGACAAGTAACGATCTGGTAGACACTAGTAACTCTATGCAGATGAGAGATGCACTATTAATCATCGAACCTAAAGTTGCAAAGATTGCATCCATTCTAGCTAAAAAAGCAGTAAAGCATTCAAAGATTCCAGCAGTTGGAAGGACACACGGACAACATGCTAGTATCATTTCATTTGGATTAAAATTTGCAAACTGGGCAGCAGAGATGGCAAAACACGTTGAGAGAATCGAGGAAATCAAGAAGAGAATTTTGATTTGCAAGACACTTGGCGTTGTAGGAACAGGTTCTCTAATGGGTGCAAAGTCACTTGAAGTTCAAAAACGAGCTGCAAAGAGATTGAAATTGTATCCTGCCGAAGTTACAACTCAAGTTGTTCCAAGGGAGAGATATGCTGAATATGTCTTTGAGTTGGCATTGATTGGTGCTACTTTGGAAAAGATTGCAATTGAGATTAGAAACTTGCAGAGAACAGAGATTGGAGAGGTTGCCGAACAGTTCAAGAAAGGACAGATGGGAAGCAGTGCAGTCCCCGTAAAGAGAAATCCAATCAAAAGTGAGCGTGTATCATCATTATCTAAACTAGTTAGAAGTCAAGTTGCATTATCATTTGAGAATATTCCGTTATGGCATGAGCGTGATTTATCCAATTCAGCTAATGAGAGATTTGTAATTCCTACTGTATCAATTCTTGTAGATGAGATGCTAGAAACCATGACTAGAATTGTTTCAAATCTACTAGTTAATGAGAAGAGAATTGTAGATAACCTCTACATAACAAAGGGGCAAATCTTTGCTGAATTTGTGTTAGAAGCTCTAATCAAGAAAGGAGTTCCTAGATTTGTTGCATACAGAGACGTGCAACGAGTTGCATTTTTGGCAAACGACAAGGGAATGTTCTACAAAGATGCAATCAAAAACGACAAGGCATTTACATCAAAATTGACTGATAAAGAGATTGATGCAATATTCTCACCTGAAAAACACTTGGGTGCATCACCAAAAATTATCAGTAACGTAAACCAGTCTGTTCAAAAAACAGTAAAGAAATTCATCTAGAAGATTAGTTATTTTAGTTCGGCATGTCCAAACAGCATACTAAATGCTTCACACCAGATCAGAACATTGTCATATTTTTCCAAATCTACATCAGAGGAAATGCTGTATGATTGTTCTCCACCAAACGATTCAATTTGTCCAACACTGACAAAATCATTTGCAGATGTATCAGTTGCAAGATAGACATGCAGATCAGGACCATGTGTTGTCTCAAAGTTTTCATCAAAGTGTAATGTTCCACCTCGGTCAGGAGTGAATTCTATACTTGCAGTACCAGAGACCCTATGTACAAAATCAGCATCATTGAATTTGCCTGCAAAAGTTTGAAGTTCTGAGTCCAAAACAGATGATACAGAGAGGATTCCATTTGCAATCAAAAATTGAATGTTGTTTAGAAATTCATCATCAGATATTATTCCCTCAGCCCACCATTTTCCATTGTTTTTTATCCAGTCAGGGATTTCATCGGATTGGTCATCAGAAATTGCAGTTGGAGGCACAACTAAAATGCCTTGATTAATGAGAAATTCTATTCCGCCAACAAATTGTTTGTCATCAATAATGCCATCAGCCCACCATTTCACATTATTTTTTATCCATTCGGGAATAGTGTTCTGATTTGGTACACCTTCAACACTAATGGAGAGTGATTCGTATTGATGTGTACATACTTGTCTATGAATTTCTCTGCATTGGCTGATTACTTGTAGGAAATAGTTTCCCGTTTGTTCATCAACAGGTATTGGGATAGATATGGAAAATTCTCCATTGGTATTACTAATTGTATATTCATCAAAAATTTTAATTCCGTTAGGATTTGTTGCAGTTACTCTTAGCAATACATCAGATGTTGGTTCATCATTGTAATTTACCCATCCTGAAATTATGATATCTTCTCCTGCCTTGTAGCTGAATTGGTCTGATGTGATTATTGGAGCAGATATGTGAGTTTGATAGGAATCAAGAATCATAACATTTGAAGAAAATAAAATAACTAGAATCACAAGTATGCTTTTGATCATATTGTGTTTTTTAGAAAACTAGTATTTCAATTAAATTACAACTAGCAGGTCATCTAGTCTTTAGTAGAGTTTTGTGAATTTTTGAACCATACTGTAGTGCTTTCTTTCGTTTGTTGCATGAAACTTTTGGAACACCAATTTCACTTGCTAGTTTTCTTACGATATGTTTGCGATAGAGATCTTCAGAATCTGTAATTTTGTCTGGAATGGATACGGTCTTTGCATACTCAATGAAATCTGAAGATAGTAATGGTTGTAGAATTTTTACTCCGAATTCAGATGCAATCATGTTTACTGCCTTCATCATTTTGAGTTCGTTGTCTAGCTTTGCATCCATGACTTCCAGTATTTTGGATTCCCCACCTGAATATGCCTCTCTGTATGCATTATATCCACAAAATAGTTCATCAATTCCGTTTGCAGTAACTACAGTACTAATCCCCAAGCT
The DNA here is from genome assembly GCA_003702545.1 of Candidatus Nitrosopumilus sp. GTDB lineage: Archaea > Thermoproteota > Nitrososphaeria > Nitrososphaerales > Nitrosopumilaceae > Nitrosopumilus. The sequence continues at coordinate 19,273 of REGK01000006.1, read as the reverse complement.
TTGTGCAAGTTTTGATACATAATGAAATGCAATACAGTTTTCATTCCAGGATAGATTGTCAGTTTTTATTTTTTCATTAATCTCTGAAGGTATACTTGGAAAGTCTTTAGGATCAATTTCTAAAACATGATGAGGATAATTCAATTGTTCATTTACTTCTTTTGCAAACAAGATGTCATGAGATTCTGCAAACCCAATTGTAAGTAATGTAATGTCATAACCCATGTCCTTGCAAACTTTGGAGATCATAGTACTGTCAACTCCACCTGAATACGCAATTCCAATTTTTTTGTCAGTTACAGTTTCAGAAATTGCAGTTTTGATTTTATCAAACAGTGTTTCGTATTTCTCATCCATGAATATACCTCTAAATTCTACAAAGGGTAATGAATCAAACTCTTTAACTATTAATTGAATGGAATAACATTACAAAATAATGAGACTAGCACAAGAAGAAATAGAACAAGAATTGAAGAATCTACCAGGATGGAGTGTTGTTAATGAGAAACTACACAAAGAAATAGAATTTGAGAGTTTCAATGCAGCATTTGGTTTTATGACCAGAGCATCCATGGAGATTGAAAAGATGAATCACCATCCAGAGTGGTTTAATGTATACAATAGATTGGTGATAGACTTGATGACTCATGATGCAGGCGGCATCACAAGAAATGACATCAATCTGGCTCGAATCCTAAATTCTCTACTTTGAGGATAATTCTAGGTACGAAATTTTCAGAATTTATATAATGACTCTGAGGCAGAGGAGTTCACATGGCAACAAGTCCTCCAGTATTGGATTCAGATTTCAAGTATATCGACAAGAAAGGGAATTTGCTGAGAACTCGAACAGAATTGACAGTAGCCCAAATGCTAGATTTTCTTGAAGACGAATATGAATACAATCACAAGGTTACGTTGAAAAGTGGAACTGAAGTAACAGTTGATTTCAAAACTGCAAAGGGACTGATTGAAGTTATTGATAATGAAGATGACATTGCAAAGTATAAACAAATCAAAGATGAGTTTCCTGATCAAAAAATCATGGCAATTGGACACGGAAAATATTCAGCACAACTCAAAGAGTTGCAAGATATAGTATTTTATGACAAGACACCACAAACTGGTTCTATATTTTTAGATGATGCATCATTTGCATTTGACTATGCACACATACTACCACTAGTTGAGAAATGCTCAATCTTACACGGACACACATCATCTGTAATGGTAGAGTTGGTTGGACAGATGAAAGACAATTTGTTGTTGGATTTTGGTGTTGCAAAGAAAATAATCAAAGAAGTGTTGACTGCATTTGATCACAAGTTTTTCATTAATAGAAAGTATATGAAATCCGAAGATGATTCTCACTATGTCATATCATTTGAGGGGCCTCAAGGAATGTTTGAGTTGCAAGTTCCAAAGCATACAACCTATCTTTTAGAGGGAGAGGCAACTGTAGAGAATCTTTCAAGTGAACTAATCAAATTACTAGCACCTAAAATGCCTTCAAACGTTGAAGCTGTAGGAGTTTACATCTACGAGGGATACAACAAAGGCTCTCACATCATATCAAACATCTCAAAAGACAATCTCTGATTAGTCTCATAACTATGCAGAACTATGCAATTTTTGAGAAATTTCCACACTAGTATAAAAGAACAATTATTTTAACGACCACGAGAGAAAATTAGTTCTCTTTACCTAGTATGCCGTAGTAATTGTATGGCTTTAGAACAAGAAACAAAACATGGTGGACCTTACACCAAACAAGAACAAGAAATTCGAAGAAACAAAGTCTTTGAGTTGCACTTTGAGAAAGGACATCCTGCAGTAAATATTGCAAATATTCTCGGAGTCAATAGAAATACCATAAACAAGGATATCGAATATTGGTATTCAGAATTTGGTGAATCTGAGTGCAATTCAAATAGAAATTGGTTTGACAAACAACTAAGAAGACTAGAGTTTCAAAGAATCAGATTGCAAGAGGAGCTTGAAAAAGAGATAACATTCAAAGAAAGAATGCAGATAGAAAACAGCATTTCTAAGATTGATATGACCATTGCTTCATTGGTTGTAAAAATCGAAACAAAGAGAAAGTATCCTAAACTCTGAATACCTCTTCTTTCTTTTTTTATTCAATTCTGAAAAGTTAAACAAGAACTTTTTTTAAATAAATGATTTTTTGAGTTGAATTTATTCTAAATTGTGCATTGACTGGAAATCTTTCTTAAATTCTGACAAACTTTCAGGAACTTCTATTGCAATAGAGTCCTTTAATGACAATTCCTTTGCCTTTTTTTCATTCCAAACTTTGGAATTAAACTGAACAACTTGTTCTGTAAGTTTTGAGAAATCTTCTACTTCTTCTGCTTCAGATTGTCTTTCTTTGTGAATACTATTTTCTGAATACAACGTTTGCCACAAATGTTCTGTGATAAACGGAGTAATTGGTGCCAATAATTTCAAAACTGTAGAGAGTACTTTGTGTAAAGTGTAGATGGCAGCATCTCTTTCTTCTTCAGAGAATCCTTCTCCATAGGCTCGTTTTTTGACCATTTCGATGTAATGAGCTGCAAACAGATTCCAGGTAAATTCCCTAATTGCAATTGCTGGAACAAAGAAATTGTATTCATCATACCCTTTCTTGCAATCCTTAATGAGATTATTCAATTCAGACAAAATCCAGTTATCGACTGTAGTTGGCTTTCCTTGATTAATTACAGGGAAGCTAGACAAGAATCGAGAAACATTCCATAGCTTGCTCAAGAATTTCTTTGTTGACTCTATCTTTTGTTCATTGCATCTAAAGTCATAACCATGATTAATCTCACTTGCACTCCAGAATCGGAATGTGTCAGCACCAAACTTTTCAATTACTGGAAGTGGGTCAATTGCATTTCCTTTACTTTTACTCATCTTCATTCCTTTCTCATCAAGACCATAGCCCATGATCCAAGCTTCAGTCCAGGGTTTCTTTTCAGTTAGCATATCACAACGCAAGAGTGTATAGTACAACCATGTTCTTACGATATCTTTTGCTTGAGGTCTAAGTGATGTTGGGTATGTCTTCTCAAAGAATTCTGAATCTTTACCATACTTTGTAACAAACAAAGGTGATACACTAGAATCCATCCATGTATCAAATGTTCTATCTTCTCCAGTAAATTCACCATTACCACATTTTGTACATTTTTCAATTGGACATTTCTCCTTCCAAGGTTGATAGTACTTTCCTGGTTCAGGTACATGTGGTTCATTACAACTAGAACAATACCAGATAGGAATTTCAGTTCCATAGTATCTTCTTCTTGATATTGGCCAGTCTATAGAAATAGAATCAAGCCAATTCATCAAAATTTGCTTGTGCATAGAGGGGTAAAACGTAATTTCTGAGCCTAATTTTCGCATCTTTTCAATCGAATCTTTCTGTTTGAGATAGTATTCCTCCATTGGAATGATCTCAATTGGAATCTTGCTTCTCTCAGAAATTGGTGTTCTATGATTAATCTCTTCAATTTTTTCTACAAATCCTTTTTCTTCCAAATCTGTAATGATTTTCTCTCTAGCTTGTTTTGGTTTTAGTCCTGCATATTCACCTGCAGCTTCAGTCATCCTTCCATCCAAACCAATTGCAACAATCTCTTCTAGTCCCATTTCTCTGAACAATGCAACGTCGTTCTGATCACCGTAACTACAAACCATTACAGCTCCTGAACCAAAGTCTTGCTGAGCTGAATGATGAGTTTTAATTTCAACTTCAGCTCCTGTAATTGGAACTATTACCTTACTTCCAACAAAAGGTGCATATCTTTCATCTTCAGGATTTACAATAATGGTTCGACATGCACAAAGTAGTTCTGGTCTTGTACTTGCAATGATAATTTCCTTATCAGTATCTTTGATTTTGAATTTCATGTGGACTAGCTTTGTCTGCAAGTCCTGGTATGCAATTTCAGCGTCTGCAATTGTAGTACCAGATACCCAATCATAGTTGTTAGGTCTAGTAGCTAGAACAATTTTTCCTTCCTTCCATAAAGTGATAAACGTAGATTGTGTTAGTGCACGATACTCTTCTGAATCAGTTCTGTAGTGGTTCTTCAAATCACCGCTAAGACCGAGATTTGTCATGATTAGTACCATCTCTTCTTCCAAGTCATCTAGTGCTTCTCTGCACAGATTCAAGAATTCTCCTCTGTCAGTTTCTCTCATGCGGATGTTGTGTTTTTTCTCAGTGTAGAACTCTACAGGCAAACCATTCCTGTCAATTCCAATTGGAAAGTAGACATTTTTGCCATTCATCCGTGCAGTACGTGCTATCATGTCTATCTGAGAGTAATGAGCAGCTGCTCCGATGTGCCAAGGCCTGCCTGATGGATATGGTGGAGGCGTGTCTATTGTATAATTATCATCAGTTGGAGTGAATTTGTAAAGGTCTGAATCCTGCCATTTTTTGAGTACTTGTGCTTCTAACTCTGGATTCCAAGCTTTTTCAGTAATTTTTGGGTCCATTTTTTTAATTTGAAATTATTGTTTTGTTTCTTTAACCAAATTCACAAAATACTTGTGAACTGCTAAATCATCAGTCAGTTCTGGATGAAATGATGTTCCAATAATATTTCCCTTTTTGATTGCAACAATTTTCTCATCTAGTTTTGCCAATACCTCTATACCATCTGAAGCTGATGTGATTGCAGGAGCTCTAATGAATACTCCATTATAGTTTGAGATTCCGATTCCATTCATGGAGATGTTTGCCTCAAATGATTCACGTTGTCTACCAAAAGAGTTGCGTTCAAGTTCAATATCTAGAAAATCAAATAGTGGTTGCTCCATCTTTCCAACAACTCTGTCAGTTGCATTGTTTGCAAGCAGTACCATTCCAGCACAAATTCCAAGTACAGGCATTCCAGACTCTACCTTTTGCTTGATTACTTTTTGAGAGCCATTAACCAAGGACAATTGTCCAATTGTAGTGCTCTCACCGCCAGGAATGACTAATCCATCCATTTCAGATATCTCATCAGGAGTCTTTACAACATGAACGGTTGCTGTCTCATTCAAATCAGCAATTGATGCTACCAATGAGGATAGATTTTCAGCAACGTCTCCCTGAATGGCCAGAATTCCAATCTTTGCACTCATGCCGAACCACCCCTGTCTTGCATACGTAACTCTAGGGTTTTAACATCTAATCCTAACATTGATTGTCTCTCATCAATCATCTTCTGGGCTTCCTTTACCTTGTCTGCCTCATTCCAAAATGTAGTTGCCAATACAATTGATCTTGCACGCTCTGCTGCATCATTTGCAGCAAAGATTCCAGAACCAACAAAGATTCCATCACAACCCAAGGACATCAGATATGCTGCGTCAGCTGGTGTTGCAATTCCTCCTGCTGCAAAATTAACAACAGGTAGTCTTCCAAGTTTTGCAGTTTGCTCTACAATATCATAAGATACTTTGAATTCACGAGCCATCCTAACTAAATCTTGATTGTCACCTGAATCATACATTGATTTGATAGTTCTTAGTTCATCATTTACTTTTTTGATATGAGTGATTGCTTCGGCAACATTACCGGTTCCTGGTTCTCCCTTTGTTCTGATCATTGCAGCTCCTTCTTCAATTCTTCTCAAGGCTTCTGCTAATGAACGAGCGCCATTAACAACAGGTGTTGTCATGTCCCATTTCCAAATGTGACGTAGCTCATCAGCTGGTGTCAACACTTCAGACTCATCAATCATGTCAACGTCTGTCTCTTGTAAAACCAAAGCTTCATTGACATGACCAATTCTACATTTTGCCATTACAGGAATTGTAACTGAATCCATAATCTCTTCAATAATTCTAATACTTGCAGTTCTTGCAACACCGCCTGCCTTTCTAACGTCAGATGGCAACTTGTCTAATACCATAACAGAAACTGCGCCTGCTTCTTCAGCTATCTGGGCCTGCTCTACATTTGTAACATCCATTACGACTCCGTTCTTTAGCATGTGGGCAAATCCACGTTTCAAAGTTGAAGAGCCACGAATAACATCATTATTTTCACAAATTATTCCTTTAGCGTCTTTACGTTCCCCAGATAATGGAAGCATAGTGTAATTTTTGCAAAAAGGCTATTTGTACCTATTCACGAATGTCTGAGATTATTGCGTCTAGTTCAGATTCGACCATGGTAATGATTGGAGGAATAAAGCCGCCAGTTGCGTTTTGTTGTGGCCAATGAATCTCCTGGTTGCGTCCATTCAAAGTGATTTTTACATTTGATTTTTGATATTCAGTTACATTCTCAAAAACTGGAAAAGATTCTACGGGAATCTGCATGAATCCAGTCTCTTTGATTAACGCCTTGATCTTGTTTAGTGTCTTTTCATCAAGCTGCGACCTAATGTCGGGTTGAAGATATCCTTGGTCAGTTACTGAATACTTTAGCTCACCGTCATTTTTGATTAGAAGAATCTCTGTCTTGTGTGCACCAGTTCGTTCAGTTACTCCATAATCAACTGTCTTTAACTGATGTTTTGTGTACTCTATGTCCAATCTATCAAAAGAGTTTGCAGCTGAAATTGGAATTTCATTTTTTGTAAGTAAAGGAACTGAAATTAGTAAAGCAACAATAACAGGAATTGCTCCAAGTGCAATCATCATCTTTCTTACCATAACTATCTCGACTATACCCAATTGATGATTATTGCAAATAAATCTTGGTCAAAAATAAGTTAAAATCCTAGATGAATATGTCGATTCTTGTGGGTCTGTAGTCTAGCCTGGTAGGACGATGGTCTCCAAAACCATCGGTCGTCGGTTCAAATCCGTCTGGGCCCACCATCTATCTATTTCTCAAAACATTAAGAGCAGAGCCTGCCTTGAACCACTCTATCTGAGCTTGATTGTAAGAATGATTCAACATTATCTCCTCAGAGTTGCCATCACTGTGGGTGATGATACACTTTACCTGTTTGCCAGGTGCTAAATTATTCAAATCAACTAGACTGATTTTGTCGTCTTCTAGAATTTTTTCATAATCATCAGGATTGCTAAATGTCAATGCCAACAGGCCTTGTTTCTTTAGATTAGTTTCGTGAATTCTTGCAAGGCTTTTGGTAATTACTGCAGCACATCCCAAGTATCTTGGAGTCATTGCTGCATGCTCCCTACTACTGCCCTCACCGTAATTGTTGTCGCCAATTATTACCCACCTCATCTGTTTTTCTTTGTATTGTCTTGCAATGCTTGAAAAGGATTCTAGTTGGCCGTTTAGAACGTTCTTCCCTTTTCCAACTTCGTCGTTGTATGCGTTTACTGCACCAAGAAGCATGTTGTCACTGAGGTTATCCAAGTGGCCACGCAAAGACAACCATGCACCTGCAGGAGAGATGTGATCTGTCGTACACTTGCCTTTGGCCTTTACCATGATTGGGACTGCTTCAAAGTCTTTGCCATCCCATGGAATGAATGGTTCTAATCTTTGGAGTCGTTTACTGTTAGGATCAATGATAACCTCAACATCATCAGAGTTTTCTGGTGGTGCAACAAAGATTCCTTCTGGTCTCATGAATCCTTCTTTAGGAACTTCAGGAGCAGCCTTTGGAGGATCAAGCTTGAATTTTGTCCCATCAGCTGCTGTCAATTCATCGACTAGAGGATTAAAAGATAATCTTCCGCCAAGAGATAGCGCAATAATCATTTCAGGACTGCCAATGAAATTCAAGGTACTGCGATGTCCGTCATTTCTTCCAGGGAAATTTCTGTTAAAGGTTGTAACGATAGTGTTTTGTTCGTCTTTGTCTAGTTCAGGTCTGTTCCATTGACCAATACAAGGACCGCATGCATTTGCAAGAACAGTTGCGCCAATGTCTTTTAGTGAATCCATCTGTCCGTCACGTTCTATTGTTCCGCGGATTTGTTCTGAACCAGGAGTAACCAATAATGGAATCTTTGCTTTGATGCCCTTGGCTTTTGCTTGCTCGGCCAAACTTGCAGCTCTTGACATGTCTTCATAAGAAGAGTTCGTACAACTGCCAATTAGTGCAACAGAGATTGGGTCAACATAGTCTTTTGACTTTACATCACCAGACAATGCAGAGATGGAACGTGCCAAGTCTGGAGTGTGTGGTCCAACAATGTGTGGCTCTAGTTCGGAAAGATTAATTTCAATTACTTTATCAAAGAACTTTTCAGGGTTTGATTCAACTTCAGGATCAGCTACTAAGGATTCCTTGTTTTGGTTTGCAAGATCTGCAATGTCACCCCTGTTTGTATATTTGAGATAAGTCTCCATTCTCTCATCATATGGGAATACAGAACATGTTGCACCAATTTCAGCTCCCATGTTAGTGATGGTAGCTTTACCAGTGCAACTGATTGATTTTGTTCCAGGACCAAAGTACTCTACAATAGAGTTTGTTCCACCTGAAACTGTCAGTTCTTCGGCAACTTTTAGAATGATATCTTTAGGAGCAGTCCAGCCGTTTAGTTCTCCAGTTAGTTTAACACCAATTCTTTTTGGATATAGTAATTCCCAAGGCATTCCAGCCATAGTTTCTGCAGCATCAAGGCCACCAACGCCTATTGCAATCATTCCAAGACCGCCTGCGTTTGGGGTATGAGAGTCTGTTCCAATCATCAATCCACCAGGAAATGCATAGTTTTCTAAAACTACTTGGTGGATGATACCAGCTCCAGGTTTCCAAAAGCCACAACCATACTTGGCAGCAGCTGATTGCAAAAATTTGAAGACTTCGCTGTTCTCATCTAGAGAAACTTTCATGTCAACATCACCTTGAACTTCAGCTCGAATCAAGTGATCACAGTGAACTGTTGTTGGCAGAGCTGTTTGTTTTAGTCCAGCTTGCATGAACTGCAACATTACCATCTGTCCAGTTACATCTTGTAATGCAACTCTGTCTGGTTTTAGAAAGACGTAATCTTTTCCACCAGCAAAGTTTGTCTCATCAATTGCATTTAGATGTCCTGATAGAATTTTTTCAGTTAATGTTAATGGTCGTCCTGTAACATTTCTAAATTTTACAATATTTTCTTTTAATTTAGCATAAACACCTGAAACAAGTTCTGGAGTCGAATCTATATTCACAATTTTCAAAGAATTTATCCCGAATTTAATATTATCAATTAAAAATTTGAAAAAATAATGCCAACAGGCATCAGAATTCTTAACAATTATAAGCCAAAAGCGGGTTTCTATAACGTTGTTGGGCAGTAGCGCAGTTTTGAGGTGTAAGAATGGTCAATAAGGGTTTTCCAAAGTTTGGAATGTCTCAAGCAGGTGCATTTGTTGCAGCACTAAAAAATTACAATTTACCTGATTTCATTTTAGTTCTAATTGCAAAAGAATGCAAGTCAGATTTGTTAGAGAGAGGAAGAATCGATGACAGATTACAAAGCATGAATGACGAAGCATTAGAGTTACTCCATAAAGTGTTTGTAGAATGTGAGGAAGACAAAGCAGGAAAATATGCCCAATACAGATTCTATGCTTATGTCTCAAGCATGTACCACAAATGCGAAGTCCTAGTCAATGAATCAATTCCAGGCAAGAAAAAGAATCACAAAATTCCAGTTGCTGTCAAAAACAACGGAATGTACATTGCAGTTGCACACAACAAGGCAACTGGACATCCAGTCAACAAGAAAGATACTGCAAAATTCTATGAGATTGTAGAAGACATCAAAGATGGCGACCACGGAACAATGCTAACTGATGCAATTTACGGTTCATCAGTAGGATTCAAGGGCGATGCACTAGTTGAACTTGAAAACCTTAGCAAATCAAGAAAAGATGATCCAGAAAGCAAATTAGATTTCAAGACAGCAAACTTTGAAAATAATATTTACTCTGTAACAAAGTGTTAGTTTTACAAATTTAGTTCTCTAGTATCCATAGTTAGAAAGGTAGGTTTCCCATCAGTCTTTTGGAAGTTCTCATCATACTGTTCAAACTCTAGTTGCTCAAAGAGATGTTTAGTCCAGATGTCATTGATTTCTCTTGTATGTTTTTTGTGTCCCATCTGTCGCAACTGTTCATTTATTAAAATATTAGATACTGCAGTACAGTTTTTTTCTGCCAAGTATAGCTCATTGTTTTCATCTTTTGGTTTTTGCCAAAGGACCATTCCAAAATTTTCTGCATGATAGCCTTCACAAGTAGAGTCAGTCCATAAAGGTCGAAAGTTTGTCAGATAGAAATGATAGATGTCTTTTCCCCGTTGCTCATGATCACGCAGTAGAGTATGAGTATCAATTCTTTGAAAGATGCTAGTAGGTTTTGTTATCAGCTCATCACACTGGATCTCATAATCTTTGCCAAACTTTTCTTTGAGCCAAATCTTGTAGAATTGACCCATCTTTTTGATATACTCGAACTCAAACTGTCGCTTGTCGCGTTCTTCTTCTTTTACTAAGAAAATAAAGTGTAAAATCATAATAAGAAAAAGGGGTGATTATGTCTGGCCTTCAATACCCATCAGGGTTAGTGTTGAACGAATCTTCTCAATTTTTCTGATCTTCCAGGTAATTGTCTCTCTAAGTTTTTCTACAGTATCAGATTCGATTTTGGCCAAAATATCATATGCACCAAAAGTTCCATGAACTTCTTTGACACCATCTAGGCCCTTTAGTTGGCCAATAATTGCCTCTTCTGAACCTAGTTCACAGTTGATTAACACATAAGCTGTTGCCATGAATTAATTACAAAAATCGACTATATCAATAAACCGATTAGATTCAGGTTTGGGAAATCTCTAAAATTTCATCCCAAATGGGTTTTGGAACAGGCATCACAGATAGTCTTGAAATTCGAATCAATTCCCAGTCTTTGAATTTTTTATTCTTCTTCATCTCATCAAGTGTGACAGGACGTTTCAATGTTTTTTTGTATTTTACATCAACTACAATGAATCTTTCAACATCTTCTTTTGGATTGGAATATGGTTTTGATGTAACTTGCATAATTCCAACTGCTTGTCTTTCATCACCAGTATGATAAAAAAATACAAGATCACCAGGTTTCATTTCTCTCATGTGTTTTAGTGCCAGATTGTTGTGAACTCCATCCCAAACAGTAGTCTTGTCTTTTTTTAGTTGTTCAAAGTTGTATCCTCTAGGTCCGCTGGGTTCTTGCTTTGCCAGCCAATAATTTACCATTTTCAAATTTTTGTATCATTTAGAGACGTTTAATGGTTTATGAAATGTTCCCCGGTTCTGACTCGCACAAGCTCATTGGTATTTTAGCCATAACCTCCTTGGGTTCTGAAACCGGGGCTGCCCATAATGTAGCACGCCTGGGTGAATTAGAAATCATTGGTATCATTACGATCGACATCATCCCAATCCGTCTGCGTGCCTGCTCTTGGGCGATTAATTATAGAGGCTATCCTACTAAAAACCATTGATGGAAATCAAAAACCAGACACTGTTTTTTGTAGGAATCATTGTTTTGATTTTGGGCACACTAATCATAATTTTTGATTATCCACAACTCCAGATTTTAGACAATTTAGATTCAGAATCATACTATATGCTTGATGAAGAAAAAAAGGATATTCATCAGAGAATGAAAATTGAGATTACTGTCGGGGCAGGATTGTTTGTTGTAGGAATTGGATTGCTAGCAGTATCTTTCTCAAAGAGATTTGAGAATAGATTCAGATAGAGAGATTTCAAAGCCAACTACAGGTACACGGATTTTATAATTTTCAATAATTTTGGAATTAATCTCTCCAATTACGCCAACTGCCTTGTTGTTGATTACAACATCTGCACAATGACCCTTTTCAAATGTAGGATGCTCAGTAGTCTTTGTTGCAATATCCAAATCAAATCCTGTCTTGAGTGCGGATTGCAATACAGATTTGATTTCAGTAAAGTTTGCGTCCTGGTGTGCGCTAATTCCAGACAGATTGATTGTCTCTGAAATTGGATTGGCTGCAGAAAATACAGTTCCAGTTTCAAATAATTTCTGAGGATATGATTCATGAATGTTTTTTGATACATTCTCTAGCAATCCAGGTAAAATTGAATCACGCAAAATTGTATGCTCTTGACTTTTTGAATCAAGTACAGAGATGATTGTTTTTGGTTCTCTGTTTGCCATTTCATAGAGAACTCGTTTGCTTGTCAAGCTAGAATTGAGTGCTTCAAGATATCCCAGTCCAATCATTGTTTGGTTAAGAGATTTTAGTTGTAATGAAACTGGATTTGTTTGTCCAAGTGTTTGAGATGGAGTGATTGTTGGTTCAAGGTTTTGAATTCCATATCCTAGTGCAACTTCTTCAACCAAGTCCATAGGACCAAAGATATCAAAGCGATATGCAGGGATTGTGCATACAATATTCTTCCCCTTTACTGATGCATCTAGTCTTGATTTTTTCAAAGATGAGACAATTTTTGATGGACTGAGTTCCAAACCAAGTGTCTGGTTGATTAGTGATGGAGTAACAGTCATCTTTCTTTCAGCAAGTTTTGGTGTAGAGTTTTTTGCACCAGAGATTTTTACGATCTCCAAAGAAAATCCTGCACTTTGCAAAATTGTCGCAACAACAGAGAGCATGTCTTCTGCATCAGCTTTGTTTATTCCAGTAACTTCAACAAAGAGATTCTTGGTCTTTGTAGTTACTGTAGTTACTGCAGCATTAATTATTGGTGGAAATGATACAGTGTTTTTATTTGCATCAGTAATTACTGGCATCTTTGAAGAATTGGCAAGTAAATCTCCATAGTCTTTTCCAACTTCGGTAGTTTCAAGAATTTCAGTTATAGATAATTCTTTTTCAGAGTTTAATGGAATGAATTTGTGTTTTCTATCAGTTGTGGTGTAGACTAGAGGGAATTGAATTTTATCTAAATCATGAATTCCAATTGAGGATTTCTTTCTCTTTCGTCCAATACCAAAGTGAAGGTCCTCCTGCATTGCCATGAGTTGTTTGATTGTTTTGTCATCAATTTTGCCATTTTTTGCAACAATTCCAGTCACAAATGGTCGTACTTTGGCAACATCTGGCTTTACAGATATGGAGTACTGTTTTGATTTTTTGATTTTTAGTTTGATTGATCCAATTTTGATTCCTAGCAGTCCTTGCATCCCAAGTGCAATTCCAAAGTCAGTTGAATAATCAGGTCTGTTTGGACTGTACTCTATTCGAACAAGATCCTTGTCTTCAGATTCAATGTCCAGTCCAAGAAATGGTAACGATTCTGCAATCTGTTTTTTTGAGGATTTTCCAATTAGCTTTTGAAGGCTAGAATAGGATAACTCCACTACTGGCATTTTGTTGCACTCCTCAACCAACTCAGGTTGTTATTGTAAAATTCTCTAACATCATCTAGACCATACTTTAGCATTGCAATTCTTTCAATGCCTCCACCCCATGCCAAGACAGGTTTTGTGATTCCAAGAGGCTTTGTAACTTCAGGCCTAAATATTCCCATTCCAAATAGCTCAACCCACTTTCCTAGTCTTTCATTGTACACCATGGTTTGAAGTGATGGTTCGGTATATGGGAAGAATGTTGGCCAGAATTTTATTTTTGTAATTCCAATTCGTTTGTAAAACTCTCGTTGAATCCCCATCAGATTTCTCAGATTGGCGTCTTTTCCAACAACAACACCTTCAATCTGATTAAATTCAACAAGATGCTTGTAGCTTACTTTTTCATTTCTAAATACACGACCCAATGAGAATACTCGTGCCTCATCAGGTTTTGTCTCAGCAAGATGTTTGATGGTTACACAAGTGGTATGAGTACGCAATACCATCTTACGTGCTTCATTGATGTCCCATTGGTATCTCCAATTTTTCTTGTGAGATTCTGAAACATTTCTGATTTGATCAGGTGTTCCAATCTTCTTTGCAGATATTTTATCAAGGTAAAACGTATCTTGCAATTCCCTTGCAGGATGGTCTTGTGGGGTGAATAGTGCATCAAAGTTCCAAAAGCTTGACTGGGTCATATTTCCATAAATTTCTGAAAATCCCAAAGTAACGAAGATTTCACGGATCTCATCAATGGTGTCTTTTAGTGGATGAGTTCTTGCAACAAAGACTTCAGGTACTTTGGCTTCAACGTCAATTCCACCAGATGATGCATCAAGGTTGATTGATTTTGCAGCTTCAGTTAGACTGATCTGCTTTGTCTTTACAACTTCTTCGACAACAAAGTCAGGACGCCTTAACAGTCCTGCCAAATCATCAGAGTCCAGTTCAGAAACTGAAAGTTTGGAATCTCCAACTTGTTTTAGAGATTTTTCTCCAGGTAAAACATCTGGAGGATTCTTTAGCGTAATAGTGTCAGCAGATGCATCTACCCAGTTGTTTTTTCTTGCTAGTCCCATAGCAGGTCCAAATACTGGACCCAATTCCTTTTGTAAATCAGATAATTTTGATTTAGTCTTTAGCAAATCCAAGAGTCTTCTTTCAGGTAGTCCTTTCTCAAGGGATTCCTTTCCATTTTTTCCTAAACTGATGATACTAGATTTTGATTCTTCAACATTTGCAAGTTCTTTTAGCTTGAGCCATTCAATTCCACGTCGAATTTGATCTGGTGAAAGATTTGTAGAATTTTCAAGATTTTCAGGAGTTTGTTTTTGGTTGTCTTTTAGTGATGTGATAATTTTTTTTTCAATATCGTGAAAGACCTGTGACAACACCAAAACTTCGAAAAAGACTTTTTAAACCTTAACCTAAGTCAATTTGAATGTCAGCTGACGATTTTGTTGTGACTCCTTGGCACGTAGAAGGAGATATTGATTATGACAAGTTAATCAAACAATTTGGCACTCAAAAGATTTCTCCAGAACTGCTAGAGCGTATCAAAAAAATTACGGGAGAAGATCATTACATGCTCAGACGAGGAATCTTCTTCTCTCACAGAGAGATGAGCAGAATTTTAGATGATTATGATAAAGGCAACAAATTCTTCCTATATACAGGACGAGGTCCATCAGGTCACACCCATATTGGCCATTTGGTTCCATGGGTCTTTGCAAAATGGCTCCAAGAAAAATTTGATGTCAACATGTATTTCCAATTAACAGATGATGAGAAATTCTTCTCAAAACAAAATCTCACATTAGAAGAAACTAGGAATTTTGCATATGAAAACGCACTAGACTTTATTGCACTAGGTTTCAAACCAGAAAAAACAAAAATCATAATCAATACAAGAAACATCCAAACACTATATCCAATTGCAGCCCAAGTTGCAAAGAAAATTAATTTTTCAAACACAAAAGCAACATTTGGATTTACAAATGATACCAATATCGGAATGATCTTTTACACATCACTCCAATCTGCCCCATGTTTCATAGAAGACAAGCCAGTGTTGATTCCATTGGGAGTTGACCAAGATCCTCACTTTAGATTAACCAGAGATATCGCACCAAAAATTGGAAAGACAAAACCAGCACTAATCCACAACATAATGATTCCAGGATTAGAAGGACCAGGAGGAAAGATGTCAGCATCAAATCAGAACAGTACTGTTTACACAACAGATGAACCAAACGTTGTAAAAAAGAAGATTAACAAGCATGCATTTTCAGGTGGACAGACAAGTGTTGAAGAACACAGAAAGCTTGGCGGAAATCCAGACATTGATGTGTCATACCAGTATCTTAGAATATTTTTTGAACCAGACGATAACAAACTAAAATCAATCTATGAAGATTACAAATCTGGAAAAATGCTTTCTGGAGAACTAAAGGCAATCTTGATTGAAAAAATGAATGATTTTCTAGCAGTCCATCAAGAGAACCGCGAAAAGGCAAAAGACAAGATAGACGAATTTCTTTTTGAAAACAAATGAACATTACAGTAACCTGTGAAGACAAGTACGAGGCTCAGAAACTAGCCAGCCTCATATTCATCAAAGATGGAAGCGAGACATTCATCACTGGAATTCTAAATGTCATAAAAAATGAACTAGTTGTGTCACTCAAGGACAAATCAGCTCATAGTATTTTGCTTGAAGATGAATCTAATGTAGAAAAGTTTGCAGATTTTGCACAATCAATAATTGATAAAGAACACAAAATCATCTCAACAAAGGTTCTAGGGAACCAAGTGGAGATTGCTAAAGGTTGAATCTATGCACCAAATGCAGTCCAGAGTGAGATTACTCCAACCATTGCAATTAGAGAAAGACCTAATGCCTTAAAGTCGCCATTCATGTTATAATTTCTAAATTATTATAATTAAAGTGTTAATACATTCTCAAGGATGATTTTAGATCATCGTGGGAAGAATTTGCTTTTTTTACGTTTAGGTCTTGAACTTTGTTCTTTTGGTTTTGTAATGGGTTGTCTGATCTCATTGCAATTCAAACACAATACCTTGAGTTCTTCTCTTGCCAATTCTGGATCTGAGATATATTTTCCCCAGGACGAGGCAGAACCACCACGTCCAATCTCATCAAAAGACGAATCACCAGAAATAGGACTAAATCCTAAAGCTCTGTCATCTTTGAATCCACAACTAGAACAAACTTTGCCTCCCAAAATTTCAAATAATTTTTCTTTTATTGTGGCATAGAATTTATCAGAACCATTGCTGAAAAAGCCCTCTCGTTTTTTGGAGAGTCTATCATTTTTGAGTTTTCTAGGTTTGTCTCTACTGGATTCTCTTTGGTCATCACGTCTTGACTCTCT
>REGK01000006.1:0-2499 GCA_003702545.1 Candidatus Nitrosopumilus sp. | reverse complement strand
GGTCATTTCTGGAATATCTATCATCCCCCAAATCTTCTCGTCTGCTTTCTCTAAAGCAGTCATCACAGTAAACTGGTTTGTTACTTCTTGGAACAAATGGAACCTCACATTGATCACCGCAGTCAGCACAAGTTACTGTTGCAGATTCTCTTCTACCTCTAGAGTATCTATCATCTCTAGAGTCTCGTCTGTCATTTCGGGAATTTCTAAAAGAGCGACTTGCATCGTCTCTTCTGCGCCCTCCACCAGACTTTTTCTTATCAGAGTACTTTGAACGATAAAGTTCCATGAATAATCATGATGAATTTATTGGATATAGATACTTAGGGGTTTGATTTGTGCCTAGGAGAAAATTAAACTAGAGACTTGTCCATTTCTGTAGACATTATCTCTTGAACTTTGAGAAAATACAATCTTGTTGAATATGGCATGTCGTCCATGTTATTGTCAACTACAATCATGAAATAACGAACTGCTCGTTTTGAGATATCCAAATTAAATTTCATTGGAAGTACTGGATCTTGATGAACTTTGATTTTGTCTTGAAGCCAGGGTGGTGCCATCTCTATTGTCTCTTTGATGATTTTATCATACCAGTATGACAGATTCTGTGGATGTAACCCCTGCTTTAGATTAGAAACATCATTGTCTATCTTCTTCATCATGTGAGGGATGATTGCCATGAGCCTCAATCTTGGAATTTTGTTTTATTGCAATTACTCAAAGTTGTGCAAGCTACTTGTCAACTGATAACAAGTTTCCTTCTGAATCAATCTCAGAATTCTTGATTCGAGTAGTAGAGATTCTAGAGCCGTCTTTTGCAAGATGCATTGGAACTGTTACCACCTCAACAGGTGAGAGAGATTTTTTGACTCTTAAATCATTTAGCACATCTCCCTGACTGCTTGTCTCATCACTTACAACTAGAGCTTGTACTTCTGGCTCAAACACAGCAGGACCAAAATCATTATCCAGTTTACTGATTTGAAATGAAGAGTTTGGAAATTCTTTGAAGATTGTTTCAGTGAGATTTGCCAGTCTTTTCTCATAGTTGTTTGTTAGAGTTTTGCCACGTTTTTTTGCAAACTCGTCACTTGTAAGTCCAATGATTACCTTCTCTGAAATCTCAAATGCGTTAGAAAGCAAAGTGATGTGTCCTCTGTGAATAATATCAAAAGTGCCACCCATTGCAACTAGAGAGAATTGTGACATGCTATGGTATGGACTTCTTTGAAAATAAATCTACTACTGGACATTGAGTAGGACAAATGGTCCCTGCTCTGCTATTGGAATATCATTTCTATCCCAGACAAAGGTCTCAAGGAAATAGAGTCCGCTGTTCATGGGCATCCAATCTATTGTAGGATATTGAAGTCCGGTTCCAATGAACCGACCATCATCTTTTCCAATGTATTCTACCTTACCACTTCCAGATTCCTTGATTTGGATATAGTATGTGTATGGTGTTTCGTTAGTGCTCTGGTCTGCTGCAAACTGTATCCAAGCTTCACTTCTAACATTTACAATTGTGCCAACTGGAATTTCAGAAAGTTTCTCTCCATCTGAATCAGTTACTGTTACACTAGAGATTGAAACTAGTTTTGTCAAGGACTGGGGTTCAGGAATTTCTATATCAACAAAATTTGATGAAAACACATCGGATTCGGCAAACAACAAAAATCCTACTGCCCTTGCATCAATTGGACGATTGACATTAAATGATACTTCTTCGTCTAATCCAACATCTCCTAGTTCTACAGTTATGACTTCAAGAATTCGTGGTGGTTCAAATCCATCATAAAGTGCCATGTAGACATTAGTGTTAGAGTTTGGAGCCCCACTGTTTTGTAAGACACCTTCAAAGATTAGACGGCCATCATAGGATATTTCACTAGAATAAACTGTGAGTCCTTTTTCTTTTGAAGATGAGGAATCAAATCCAAGCAAGGAGAAAGATGCCTCAGTTATTTGCGGATTTGGGTTTTCAGAGCGGATGGAAAATGGGGACTCACCTTTTGGCGGAATTACCTCAAGGGTGGTTCTTCCACTATTGACCTCAATTGGGCTGGAACTAAAATCATCAAAGAAATTCACTTGAATCATCACATTGGTTACAGAGGTCTGAGGGTTGTGATTTTTCACAGTGCCAACTACTACAGTATATCCATCAGAGTCCTGATACACAAAAGGAGCTTCACTGGATATTGATACTGAGAGCGTAGATGGAGTATCAGTGACTTCCTGAGCAGATGCATGATAAAATGGGATTAAAGAGATTGCCAAAAGTGCTACAAGGAGAAATTTTTGCATCAAGGATAGTTGTCGTCATGAGATTAATTTTTTATCACATATGATATAGTGGACAAGAAAGATAACATCGTTTAACCTAGTTTACACTAGAGAAATAAAATAATAAAAAGAGATGTAAGTTTAGTTTCTCTTTGCGGTAATTGCTAACCAGTAAATTAATCCTGGAGCTAAACCAACTATTAGCGGAAT
>REGK01000036.1 GCA_003702545.1 Candidatus Nitrosopumilus sp. | reverse complement strand
AAAACATATTCTTCTCTCTTTGTCTTTGTACTGCCACATTTTTTGCATTTCATTGTAATGTTGTCAATCCACGGTCTATGCAATTCAAAGTCTGGTCCATCTGGAAGATTTTCTGCAGATTCTACAATCTCTTTTCTTGTGAAAAACCAGTTTCTTTCATTACACTCTTCACACGTCCATACTGGTAATGGACATCCCCAAATTCGTTCCCTTGAAATACACCAAGGATGTCTTTCTTTGATAATTCCTAGAAATCTGTTTTTTGGCTGTTCAAAATAATACTCTACACTTTCTGCTGCATCAATTGCCTTGTTGTCTAGTCTGTCTAATTTGTAAAACCAACCCTTTCTTGCAAGCCATACAATTGGATGGTGTGATCTCCAACATAGTGGGTACTTGTGCTTGATTTTGCCAATCTTTACTAGAGCCTTACATTCCTTTAGATCTTCAACTATTGGTCTGTCTGCATCTCTGACAAACATTCCCTGGTATTTTCCTGCCTGAGAAGTGAATTTTACCTCGTCATTTATCGGGCTGAAAACCTTGACTTTTCTCTTGTTTGCAATTTTGATATCTTCTTCACCGTTTGCAGGGGATAGGTGTACTAGTCCACTACCTGTACTTGCATCAACAAATGACTCTGATACTGCTACATGGAAATTGTCTGCTTTTGAGCACTCGTTTAACTCTGGAATCAAATCCAATAATGGGTGGATGTATTTTTTTCCTTCAAATTCAGAGCCCTTGGCAGTCTTTTCAATTTTATAATCTTCAATTTTTACTTCTGTCATAAATTCTTCTAATCTTGTTTTTCCAACAACCCAAGTTTCATTTTCCACTTTGACGTAAACATAATCTTCTTCTGGCTGTAATCCCACCATTGCATCAGTAACTAGAGTAAATGGCATCGTAGTCCATACAATCAAAAATGCTTCTTCGTCTACCAGTTTTACCTTGTAGTACAATGATGGGTCCTTTACTTCTTCATACCCCTGATTAACTTCTGCATGACTAAGTGATGTTTGGCAACTTGGGCAATACGCAATCACTGTAAAGTCTTCTTCTAAAATTCCATTCTCATGTGCTTTCTTTAGAACTTGCCATTCCCTTTCAATGAACTCATCTCTAAAAGTCCAGTATGCTTTATCGTGATTAAACGACATTCCAAGTAATTCGTCTACCTCGACCCATGTCTTGTTGTATTTTTCAACAACCTTTTTACATTCAGAAACTATTCTCTCTACTCCAAATTCTTTGATTGCTTCAGTTTTTCCACCTGTCACTCCTAACTCTTTTTCAACTTGTAATTCAACAGGAAGTCCCTGCGTATCCCATCCTCCATTGAATTCAATCTTCTTTCCTTGTAGTGTGTTGTATCTATACCACAAATCTTTGATGACTCTGCCTCTAAGGTGTCCCGCATGGGGAATTCCATTCATTGTTGGTGGGCCTTCAATGAATCTAATTTTCTCAGGCTTGTCTGATGCAAAAATCTGTTTTTCTAAATCAATTGATTTTACAAATTTCTTAACTTCTGACTCTATTGCCTTTGCATCAAATTTTGTAGAGAGTTCCATCTGGATTTTGGTAGATCTGTGCCATTATAAAGCTAAATTGGTTTTCTGAGACTTGGATTATATAATTGAGCAAAAAATAATTTTTGTTGGTAAATGTACTAGTGGTTGGCTCTGGAGGAAGAGAACATGCTTTATCATGGAAATTATCTCAAAGCTCCAAAGTTGATACTGTATTTACTGCTCCTGGAAATGGTGGAACAAAAAACAATGTCTCAATTGATGTTGAGGATTTAGATGCACTTGCAGATTTTGCTCAAAAAAATAATTGTTTTACTGTAGTGGGGCCTGAAGCTCCTCTAGCTGCAGGAATTGTTGATAAATTTAATCAAAAAAATCTCAAAATCTTTGGTCCTGCAAAAGATGCAGCACAACTGGAATCCAGTAAAATCTGGGCTAAGAACTTCATGAAAAGAAACGATATCCCTACTGCTAGATTTGAAATATTTGATGATGCACAAAAAGCTCAAGATTATGTAAAGTCACTTGATTACAATGTTGTAGTCAAGGCCGATGGATTGGCTGCAGGAAAGGGTGTAATTGTCTGTAATAGTGCTGATGAGGCAATTTCTGCAATCCAGACAATTTTGATAAAAAAAACATTTGGTGATGCTGGAAATCGAATCATTATAGAGGAGAGAATTGATGGAATTGAGGCCTCATACATTGCTCTCTCTGATGGCAATGTTGCTATCCCTATGGCCTCAAGTCAGGATCACAAGCGAATTTTTGATGATGACAAGGGGCCAAACACCGGCGGAATGGGTGCGTATTCTCCAACTCCGATAATTGATGAGACTTTGGCAAAAAAAATCCAAGAAAAAATTATTGATAAAACAATCAAGTCCATGAAAAATGAAGGAATTACCTTCAAGGGATTTCTTTATGCTGGAATTATGCTAAAAGACAATGAACCATATGTTTTAGAATATAATGTTAGAATGGGTGATCCTGAATGTCAGCCCATCACAATGAGAATGGATTTTGATTTGTATGATTATTTTGTTGCAAGTGCTGATGGAAAATTATCCTCAATGCCTCAAATCTCTTGGAAGGATCAATATTCTGTATGTGTTGTTTTAGCTTCAGAAGGATATCCAGAGTCTTACCCAAAGAATGAAGAGATTATTGGTTTTGATTCTATCTCTGATAATGCATATGTTTTTCATGCTGGAACAAAATCTCATGATGGAAAAATTCTTTCAAATGGAGGACGTGTTTTGGGAGTTACTGCATTAGGTGATACTTTGGAATCTGCAATTGCTAATGCATATGCTGCATCTGAAAAGATTTCTTGGCCACATAAATTCTGCAGAAGAGATATTGGCAAAAAAGGCTTGGCCTATCTCTGAGTTTCTATAATTCTGTCTTCAGTAACAACCAAATCAATTGCTATGTCATGATCTGATTTTGGAATATTCTTTACAACCTGTTTTTCTAGAGTCAAAGAAATCGTTGATGTTTTATGATTTGCCAAAAACCTGTCATAGAATCCATGTCCATATCCTAATCTAACTCCTTTTGGTGTAATGCCTACTGTTGGGACTAGAATCACATCCAAGTCATTTTCTGTTTGGCATTCTATTTTTGGCTCCATAATGTCAAAACTACCACTTTCTAGGCTCGAAAAACCACTAATTTTCTTAAAATCCATGTTTTCTCCTGACACTCTTGGCAAGAATACCTCTTTTCCATCACTGAGCAATTCTTGGATAATGTCTTGAGTTAACACTTCGCTTCCAATTGGATAGTATGCCCCAATTTTCTTTGCTTCTCTGAATGTTTTGATTTTTTTTAATTTTTTACCAATTTTGTCACTTGCAATTTTCATCAAATCAAATGACGTTCCATCTCTTTTTTCTAAAAGAAGATTTCTCAGTGATTTTTTTTCAGGATTATCTTCCAATTTGACTACTCAATGATGCTGCAGTTATTGTGTTTTTCAAAAGCATTGCAACTGTCATTGGACCCACTCCTCCTGGAACTGGTGTTGCAAAAGATGCCTTTTGAATAATGTCGTTATATTCTGCATCTCCCACCAGTTTCTCTTGGAATCTTGATATTGCCACATCAATAACAACTGCTCCTTCTTTTATCATATCTGAAGTTAGTGTGAACTTGTTTCTATCTCCAACTGCTGTAATTATGATGTCTGCTGATTTGCATAGTTCTGTCAAATTCTTTGTTCTAGAATGACATGTGATGACAGTCGCGTTTTTATCTAGTAACAAATGATAAAGTGGTTTTCCAACAAGATTACTTCTATTAATCAATACAACATTTTTTCCTTCCAATTCTATTCCATGATAATCAAACATCTCCATTACTCCTGATGGCGTACATGCAATGAGTGCTGCTTTTTTCATTGCCAACAACCCTGCATTGTGTGGTGTTAGACCATCTACATCCTTTAGTGGTGAAATTCTTGATGTTGTAGTAAATTCATCTAATTGCTCTGGCAATGGTAATTGAACAAGGATTCCATGAACTGAATTATCATTATTCAAATTCTCAATGATTTCATTGAGTTGGGCCTGAGTTGTATTTGCATCAAGTTTGTGATCTTTTGTAATAATTCCTACCTCTTCACATGCTTTGTGCTTGTTTCTAACATATGTTGCAGAAGCAGGATTATCGCCTACAAGGACTGTTGCCAGGCACGGATTGATTCCCTGACCCTTTAATTCTTCGGCGGCTTTTTTCACTCTGTCTTTGACTGACTGTGAAATCTCCTTACCATCAATCTTGGTTCCTGTCATGGTATGTTTTTGATTGGTAGATATTTAATTCTTGGAATTCTACCAATGAAATCTTAGAAAAGAAATTTAATGTCATTTTCTCTAGTTTCATCATGTTTGTAATGATAGCAGACGTTCAACTCAAAGATGGTGCTGAAGAAGACTTCAAAAGTTGGTTTTCAGAATCAAACAAAGTTTTGGCAAATTTTCCTGGATTCATTTCTAGAAAATTCCTAAAATCTACTGATGGTAGTTATAGAATTGTCGTAGAACATGAAAGCAAGGAGACCTTTATCAAAATGCATAACAGTCCTGAACATGAAAAAATTCATCCCCAAGGACATTCTTACATGAGTGAACCTCCACAAAGAAAGACATACACCGTAGCTGCTGAATAAATTGAAACTGGAATTTGATTTAACTACATATCTAGAAAAAATCAAAAACAGCAGTGATTATTTTCATACTTTTATTAATCGAGACAGTTTAGCTGCGGGAGTTTTAGTTCTACAACCTGGAGAAGAAGATACTCAAACCCCTCATGACATTGATGAAGTATATTATGTAATATCTGGTGATGGATTTTTACGAATTAGAGATAAAGATTACAAGGTTTCAAAGGATAAACTGTTTTTTGTTGCAAAAGATGTAGAACACTATTTTCATGCAAATACAAAAGAGCTCAAAGTTTTGTACTTTTTTGGTGGTCCTGATTCCTAACTAATTTTTGTTCTACGACCTATTACTTTGATCTTTTTTCTTGCAAAGAGATTCACTGCTTCTGGATAAATTTTATGCTCTTCTTTTAGAATTCTTTTTGACAGTGATTTTTCTGTATCATTTTCTTTTACTTTGACTACTGATTGGATGATTACTGGACCTGTATCCATTCCTGCATCCACAAAATGTACTGTGCACCCAGAATACTTTGCTCCGTATTCTAGTGCCTGTTTTTGTGCGTCAAGACCTGGAAATGATGGCAATAATGCTGGATGAATGTTGATAATACGATTCTTGTATTTTTTCACAAATTCTGGACTGATAATTCTCATGAATCCTGCCAAACACACCAGTCCGTTTCTTGGGGTGACTCCGTATTTTGTTAAAACAGAAATAATTTGTTTGTCGTATTCTGCTCTATTACCTTTGAATCCTTTACTTTCAACAACCTCAATGTTTACTCCTAGTTTTTCCGCAATCTTTAGACCCTTTGCATCTTGTTTGTTTGAGATAACTACTGCTGGATTGATTGGTATCTTTTTTTTCTTAATTGACTTTAAGATGGATTCCATGTTGCTCCCGCGACCTGAGATTAAAATTCCAAGATTTAGCAACTAGTCAATAGTAGATCAAACCTGCAATTTATATCAAATCTTATTTTCATGAATTTCATTGCCTAGAAAAGTCAGGATGACAAAAAACGGTATCCTGTGTGAGGTAAATGATAGACGTGTTTGTTTAGATCCAAAAAGTGCTGATGCTACAGGGATAAATTTTGTTTCTCATGCTCATTCTGATCACCTTCCATCAAAAAACGGTGGAACTATTTTGTCTTCAATTGAAACTAATGAAATTGCTAATCTACGTGGATTCAAAATGGAAAATCACATTGAATCCCTGGATGACTTTTCACTAATTGACAGTGGTCATATACTTGGAGCTAAAGGATTGCTCTTTGATGATATTTTCTATACTGGTGATATTTGCACTCGAAACAGGGGATTTCTTCAAGGTGCAAAAATTCCAAAATGCAAGACCTTGATTACTGAATGCACTTTTGGTCTACCTGAATTTGTATTTCCAAAAATGGAGGAAATTCAAAAACAGGTAAATGAACTGATCTCAGAATTGTATGGTAAAGGCATACCTGTAATCTTGATGGGATATCAGTTAGGAAAGGCTCAAACTATTACTCAACTGTTTGGTCATTGGGGACCACTTTACTTTCATGACTCTGTAAAAGAAATGAATATTCTCCATCAAAAATTTGGCGTTGACCTGAAAGATGGTATGGGACATTCTGAGGCTCAAAAAAATGGATTGCTAGGCAAAAAGCCCTGGATTATGGTTGCCCCTATGATGTCTTCAAAAAATAAATTCATTCAAGAAATGAAATCAAAATACGGAGCCGTAACAATTGGATTTAGCGGATGGGCACAATCAACAAAATTTTCTTTTGGAAGGAGAACTGACTATTCTATTCCAATGAGTGATCACTGTGATTTTAACGAATTAGTTGATATGGTGATGCAATCTGGTGCTGAACAAGTATACACAATACATGGATTCGTTGAAGAATTTGCAGAACACTTGAAGAAAAAACTTGGTATAAGCGCTCAACCATTACTTGAGAATTCTTTAGATGATTTTACTTGATAAATTTATGACAGTCACATTCTGCAACTAGACAAGTTTCAGCATTTCTTATGTGATCATGAGAATAATGTTTGCATTTTTCATTTTTACAAATTCTTCTCTGAGCTTCCTTTTGAACTACTGATTGTGCAATCTCATTTGCTTTTTCTTTGGTGAATCCTTTTTTGTCCATGTAGAAATGGACTATTCTATTATACAAAACATCTGGATCAAATTGTTTTTCAAGCAATGTAATTCTGCATAAAATACGTCATTATGATATTAAAAGATCAGTAAATTATCTCAAAATCACGCCTATGTCCATGAGATTTGTATGGGTAAAATCTGTCACAATACTGCCTTTTTGTTTTTGAAAGAATCTTGCTGAATCACTATTTTTTAGAAACTCTTTCATTGTGTCAAGGTCCACTTTGATGTTTTCAGTAATCGCCCCTGCAAAAACAGAGTTTCCATCAATGCCATCAGTTCCCATTGATGCGATAACTAACTTTTTTGATTTCTGAGTATTTTTTAAAATTCTTAAAACTAGTTCTTGGTTTCTGCCTCCAGTACCTTTTCCTAAAACCCTCACTGTGGTTTCTCCTCCAACAAGCAAACAAGTTTTTTGATCTTCAGAAATATTTTCTAAAATTTTTGTAACTGCTTCTTTTATGTCTCCAAATACCTGGAGTGTTTTTACCTTGTATCCTTTCTTTTTTGCTTCACACTCCATTGCTTTTAGACAATCTTTGTTGTTTGCAATGACTTGATTCTCGATACTAGATTTTTTTGGAGTTTCCAATTCTTTATTCTCTAATCCTTTCTCTAGAACTTGAAGAACTTCGATTGGTGTTTTTCTTTTTAGTTTGTATTTTTCTAAAATGTCTAGTGCGTCTGAAAATGTTGTATCATCCATGTATGTAGTACCTGATGCAATAGATGATATGTCATCTCCTTCAACATCTGACATTATCAAACCGACTCCTTGGCATTTCATATTTTCAACTAGTTTTCCCCCTTTGATTTTTGAGAGATGCTTTCTGACACAATTGAATTCTTGAATTGACGCTCCTGATTTTAGCAATAATTTTGTCACATAGATTTTGTCATCTAGTGTTATACCATTTGGCATGGCCAAAAGTGAAGAGCCACCTCCAGAAACTAGGAAAATTATCAATTCGTTGCTTTTTTTGTTTTGAACAAATTTCATGACCTCTTTTGCTGCCTTTACGCTGGTTTGGTCAGGTTCAGGATGTCTTGAATTGAAAATCTGAAACTTTTTTCCTTTGATTATGGATTTTGATCCTTTGGGAATTACTATGATTCCACTTTTCACTGGAATTATTGCATTAAGTGCTCTTGTCATGGAGTCCCCTGCCTTTCCAAATGCTACAGAGTAAATGTTGGAATACTTTGTAATGTCGATAGTTTTTCCATTAATCTTGATTTTTTCAGGTGTAACATATTTTGAAATAATATTCTCAGGATTTGCTGCACTTAGACCTGATTCTAAAATCTCTAAACACTCTTTTTTCTTGTCAGTTGTTGCCAACTCCTCGAAATTTTGAATGATCATACTCTACCTCAATAATGCAAGATATAATAATAATCAATGATGCTGGTGAACTATGCAAACAGTACGCATTCCAAAAGTTATCAACTTTGGAGAAAATGCACTTGGTGAAACAGAATATCCTAAAAATGCATTAATTGTCACAACAGTTCCTCCAGAACTATCTGACAAATGGATTGCAAGAATGGGAATTCAGGATTACATGCTGTATGACCAAGTAAAACCTGAACCATCAATTGATGATGTCAATACTGTTATTTCACAATTCAAAGACAAGAATCCATCTGTCTTAATTGGACTTGGTGGTGGAAGTTCTATGGATGTAGTAAAATATGCTGCACCAGAGATGAATAAAGAAAAAATCTTGATTCCAACAACCTTTGGAACTGGAGCAGAAATGACAACCTATTGTGTTCTCAAATTTGATGGCAAAAAGAAATTGTTACGTGAAGACAGATTCTTAGCTGACATGGCAGTAGTCGATTCATATTTCATGGATGGTACTCCTGAACAAGTCATCAAAAACTCTGTCTGTGATGCATGTGCTCAAGCTACTGAAGGCTATGATAGCAAACTTGGTAATGACTTGACTAGAACTCTGTGTAAACAAGCATTTGAGATTCTCTATGATGCAATTATGAATGACAAACCAGAAAACTATCCTTACGGTTCAATGTTGTCTGGTATGGGCTTTGGTAATTGCTCCACAACCCTTGGACATGCTTTGTCCTATGTATTCTCAAATGAAGGTGTACCTCATGGTTACTCTCTTTCATCCTGTACCACAGTTGCTCACAAACATAACAAATCAATCTTCTATGACAGATTCAAAGAAGCAATGGATAAACTAGGATTTGATAAATTAGAACTCAAAGCTGATGTTTCTGAAGCTGCTGACACCGTCATGACCGATAAGGGACACTTGGATCCAAACCCAATTCCAATATCAAAAGACGACGTTGTAAAATGTCTTGAGGATATCAAAGCAGGCAATTTGTAAAAAATTCACAAATTTTTTACTTTTTTTCTATTTTATTCAAAAATTCACTTGACGAAAATCGTAATTACTTTAACTAGTGCCTTTGAAATTTTCATTATTTGTAAACTTATTTATGCTGAAAGATTGTCGTAATTGTAATTGGCTTCAAAACGACTAAAATTTGGTATTCAAAACGGTCTCAACGTAGCTAGAGCCGGATACACTGAGGATCAAATTCTCACAGCATGTATGCTTGCCGACAAAACCGGATATGATTCAATTTTCTATATGGATCACACAAACGTTCCACAATGGAAAAATGCCATTGTATTAGATCCATGGGTTATGCTTTCTGCAATTGCTGCAGTTACAAACAATGTTGAACTTGGAACTTGTGTAACTGATGCAATTAGAAGACACCCTTCAAACATTGCACTTGCTGCAATCACACTTGATAGAGTCTCCAAAGGTAGAGCAATTTTGGGAATCGGTGCAGGTGAAGCTCAAAATCTAAAAGAGTTCTGTATTCCATTTGAGAAACCAGTATCAAAATGGGAAGAACAAATTGAAACTATTCACACATTATACAATTCAACACCTGATAACACAGTTGATTATGAAGGAAAATACTACAAGCTTGAAAAAGCATGTTTGCAAGCTCCTCCAATTAGAAAACCTCGTCCACCAACTTACATGGCTTCTGGTGGAAAGAGAACCTTGGAATTAACTGGTAAACTCGGTGATGGTTGGTTACCAATAGGTTACACACCTGAATTATTTGAAGATCACAGAAAACAGATTGAAAGTTCTATGGAAAAACACAACAGAACACAGGAAGAGAAAGACAACTTTGAAATGGCTTTGGATATTGATGTGTACTTTTCTGATGATGCTGAAGAATCATGGGCAAGAATGAAAGAAGCAGTGAAGGTTAGTCTTTTCAAGCCTGAAATTTTAAGAGTTCACAACCTCAAAGAAATTGAAGGATTTGATTTCGTAAAATACTTTACAGAATATTCAATGTCTAACCAAGAATGGATTGTAAAGATGAGAGAGGCTGCAACAAAGATTCCTGAAGCAGTCGCCCGTTCTTCAACTGCAGTTGGTACTCCTGATGATATCATTCCAACATTTGAGAGATTCATGGATGCTGGTGTAAACCACTTTGTAATTAGATTCTGGGGTAAGAATTACTTTGGCTCTATTGACAAATTTGCAAGCCACGTAATGCCTGCATTAAGAGAAAAAGCCAAACAATAATCCAACACCATTCTACAAAATACAGAAAATCATTTACTATACTATCTTCTACTCTATATCATGGATGAAGACCTTCCTGAATCTGTAAAGAAATGTCTTGATATTTTAGAAGAAAACGTAGAGATTCTGGCAAATTTAGAACTTGAACTAGAAGATGAAAAAGAAAATGAACTGGTTGGAGATATGGAATTGCACCAACTTTATGATATGACTGAAGATGTTGCCGAGTCTGCAAAACTAAAACGTGCTGAATCCAATTTTGCACAAAGACAAGCTGAAGATTCTTTATGATTTGTGAGGCCTCTTACTTTTTGCCTTTGTAAATGATTTAGCTCTGCGTTTATTTCGTTGTTTTTCTAATCTCTTTCGAGTCCGCTCTGTTGCCTTTGTTGCACCTGCAATGATTTTGGTCTTACTTCCGTCTCTGAGCATGATTTCTTTTCCTTTGAATCTGTATTCCACATCTCTGCATTTGATGTAATATTTTCTCAAACAGAAAAAAATCCTATTATTTGTTCCATGCATCTCTTTGATTTCTCTTGATTTTTTTAATTCATTGAGAATGTTTCTTAGTAATCCTTTATCGACATCTGTAATTCTATGTAGTTCTCTAAACCAGATGAACTTTGATTCGGCTCCCCACTCCTCAAGTACATCTAATACTTGATTTGTGGCCTCTTCTCTTTCCTCGTCAAACTCATTCATGGCTGTCCTAAAGTCTCTCTTCAATTAAGTGATTTTATTTAATAAAAAAATTGAATCAATAAAGTCAAGTTTTAGGACGTTGTTGTTTTTTTGATATTTTTTGAAATTTGGTTCTATGAATGAATATGAAATTAAATGTAATGAATTGTCCTGCAAGATTTTAGATATTCAAGCATTGGCAAAAGAACTTGAAGAAGAAGATTAGATTATTTCTTTGATCGTCTTTCTTTGATTCTTGATTTTGTAACCTTTGTAGATTGTTTTTGATTTTTTTCCATTTGTTTTGCGATATTGTCTATTTGCTTGATAATTTTTTCTTGTTCTTGTGGTGTTGCCTTTAGAAGTTTCTTTTTTAATTTTTTTAAATCACTTGAATATTTGTTAAAATCATTTTTTAATTCATCAAGATATGGGTCTTTCATATTTTTTGGTGTATTTTGCTACATTTAGTTTATTAGATCACTTTACAAATCATAACTGATTTGAAACTAGTGGGACGTCTTGAAATCAAATCCTATGAAAAAATAAAGGAATTTCTCTCTCAAGAGCATGTTGGTCGTATAGCAAGCATTGATGGGGACGGTTATCCTCAAATAATTCCTATGAACTTTGTATTTGCCAATGATGCTATCTACATGCATTCGTATACTAGGGGTGAAAAATTAGATAACATATCTCGTAATGATAAGGTCGGGTTTGAAGTGGATAGGGAATTAGAATTTCTTCCATCTTACTTTTCACATCCTACTGATGCATCCCAAGCTGATACCTTGTACATTAGTGTAGTACTCAAAGGAAAGGCAGTTTTTGTTGAAGATGATGATGAAAAAGCATTTGGACTCAATGAATTGATGAAAAAATATCAGCCAGAAGGAAACTATATTCCAATACAAAACAATGATTTGGTCTTAGATGAGGTTGCAGTAATCAAAATCATCCCTGAATCCCTCAAAGGCAAATACAAAATTGGGCAGCAATTGAATCCTGAGT
>REGK01000068.1 GCA_003702545.1 Candidatus Nitrosopumilus sp. | reverse complement strand
TTAGTGAAAATATTATTCATGCATCAGATTCACAAGAAAGTTTTGATCACGAATCGAGGGTAGCATTTGAGTGATCTGATTTGCAAATTCGTCAGCCCATAGTGGCAGTTCTTGGTCACGTAGACTCAGGTAAAACATCACTTTTAGATAGAATTCGTGGAACTGGTGTTCAAGGTAGAGAAGCAGGAGGAATCACGCAACATATTGGCGCAAGTTTTCTGCCTATTGAAACAATCAAAGAAACATGTGGTCCCCTATACAAGAAACTTGAACAGTCAGAAAACAAAGTTCCCGGAATTTTAGTTATTGATACACCTGGACACGAAGTCTTTACAAATCTACGTTCTCGTGGGGGTTCTGCAGCTGATATTGCAGTTTTAGTAGTTGATGTCAATCGGGGTTTTCAACCACAAACAAATGAAAGCTTGAAAATATTACAGAGTAGAAAGGTTCCTTTTGTTGTAGCGTTAAACAAATGTGATCAAATTTCAGGATGGAGAAAATCTGAAACATCTTTTATTTCCCAAGCCATCAAAGAACAAGATGCATCCATTCAGACTGATCTGGATCAAAAAATCTATGATGTGGTGGGGACACTTTCTGTTTTAGGATATCAATCTGAGGCATTTTATCGTGTAAAGGACTTTAAATCTGAAATTGCAATTGTTCCAATCTCTGCACGGTCTGGTGTTGGAATTCCTGAACTTCTTAGTGTTTTAGTAGGTTTAACTCAACAATATCTCCAAAAAAGACTAGACCAAGAAGAAAAAGATCCACGTGGAATTGTTTTAGAAGTAAAAGATGAGGTTGGATTGGGCCAAACTGCAAATATCATCTTAATTGACGGTTCGATAAAAAAAGAAGATAGCATAGTTGTTGCAAAACGTGATGGTGTAATTGTTACAAAACCAAAAGCATTGTTGTTGCCTAAAGCACTTGATGAGATGCGTGATCCTCGTGATAAATTCAAACCTGCACCTCAAGTGGATGCTGCAGCTGGACTAAAGATTGCATCACCTGAACTTGAAGGTGTTCTTCCAGGAAGTACACTCTATGTTGCAAGAAATGATGAGGAGATTACAAAATACACCAATCTCATCGAATCTGAAATGAAATCCATGTTTGTTGACACTGAAACTAATGGAATTATTCTAAAATGTGATACTATTGGCTCTCTTGAAGCCATAGTTGAGATGCTAAGACGCTCACAAGTACCTGTAGCCAAAGCCGATATTGGTCCTGTTAATAGACGTGATGTCATTGAAGCCAAGGCAATAAAAGAAAAAGACAGACATTTGGGAATTGTTTTGGCATTTAATGTCAAAGTTTTACCTGATGCAAAAGAGGAATCAGAAGTTAGTCATATCAAAGTCTTTGAGGATAAAGTAATCTATAGTCTAATTGACAACTATACTGCTTGGGTCGAAGAAGATACCACACATCAAGAAGATGCAATATTTTCTGAATTAACTCCTGTTTCCAAATTTACTTTTCTAAAAGGAATGGTGTTTAGAAATAACAACCCCGCAGTTTTTGGAATAAGAATAGATGTCGGAATTCTAAAACACAAAATTCCATTTATGAATTCTGATGGACGAAAAGTTGGATATATACACCAACTTCAACATGATAAAAAAACAGTTTCTTCTGCTAAAGCAGGTGATGAGGTTGCATGCTCCGTTCAAGATGTTACCATTGGAAGACAACTTTTTGAAGAAGAAGTGTATTACACATTTCCCCCATCTCATGAAGCAAAACAATTACTAAACAAATTCATGCATAAACTAAGTACTGAAGAACAAGAAGTTCTAAATGAAATTGTAGAAATTCAAAGAAAGAAAGAAGCAGCCTATGCTTACTAGTTTACTGTGAATGTTTCTGACAAATCATATTGATTCCCGGAGCTCCAACTGCTCCCATCATCTTATCTACAATTTGTCCTGATTTGAACATGATAAATGTTGGAATTGATTGTACTGCAAATTTCATTGCAATGTTTTGATTATTGTCAACATTAACTCTTGCAAATTTTACTTTGGGGTATTTTTTTGATAGAGTCTCAAATACTGGGTGCATCATCTTACATGGACCACACCATTCTGCCCAGAAATCAACTAATGTTGGATTTTCAGCTAAAACTGTCTGGTCAAAATTAGAGTCATCTAAATCGATAATTCCAGGCTCAACTTTGGGTTGGTTTTGCTGTTTTAACATCTCTTCAAGTTTTCTTTGTTTAATTTTTTCAATTTCTGGGTCTTCAGACAATACGATATCAAAATTAATTCTACTAAAAAATCTATGTTGGTAGATTACTCATCAACTGATTTTACTGGAATTGCTTCATATCTTCTTGATTTGCAGATGGGACATTGATCTATGTATTTTGTAAAACTAACAGAAGTATATGCAATTCCACAATCCCCACAAATTCGAAGATTTCTACTTAGCTTTCCCATGTTGAATATCAAAAAGTATTATGATTAAAACCTAACTCGTCTTAATTTTTTTATTCCAAAAAATAACATTGCTGGCGCTGCAAAATACATTCCAATGTTTATCAATATCACACTAATTCCATATCCAAGTACTTGTGATTCTGATTCTGCATGTTCCATAACTGATAATGATGATAACAACGGTGTGATTCCGATCTTCACTACTTCTTTGAACATTGGATTTTCTCTTTGCATATCTGCTACGTATGGTGAGAATGAATAGTAAACTTGGTTGAATCCTGTCATAAATGATACTCCTGAATCAGTACTCATCAATTGATTATCTCGAATTTCTCTCAAGAATTGTACTTGTGGTGCCATCTCAGAACCATATGCTGCAGTTGCAATTAGACAACCCCCTCCACGTTTATTTTCTGTTGGAATGACTGTGCATTTTCCATCCACTAACTTTGTTCCTTCACCACATTCTCCAAATTCTGCTTCAACAATTTCTGGTTCATCTAACCCCACTGCTTCATAAATTGTGATTTCAGGATATGTCTTGTCAAACCAATCTTTGTATGTGATTTCATTATTGTATCTGTCTACATAGTATTGTGGATCTAGGTTTGGGTCAACAAATGGTGCTAAAATCTTTGGCTCTTCTAGCCCTACAGCCTGATAAATTGAAGAATATTCAG
>REGK01000035.1 GCA_003702545.1 Candidatus Nitrosopumilus sp. | reverse complement strand
TTACTCCTGGAACATCAGGACAACCGTCCCAGTCTAGATTATTGTTATAATTTTCAGGCTCAAAGACACATGTGTCCCATCTATCTTCAATTCCATCACCATCGGTATCTGGGAATGTGTAATCAGATAACATTCTATCAACTGAATCTGGACATCCGTCAGTGTCCATGTATTGATTATATGATTCAGGTTCTAGTGGACAAGAGTCATTATTATCAGAGATTCCGTCTTGATCACTATCAAATACAAATTGATCATCATCAGGACAACCGTCTGTATCATCAATTCCGTTAAATGT
Source organism: Candidatus Nitrosopumilus sp. (assembly GCA_003702545.1). Taxonomy (GTDB): domain Archaea; phylum Thermoproteota; class Nitrososphaeria; order Nitrososphaerales; family Nitrosopumilaceae; genus Nitrosopumilus. The sequence continues at coordinate 12,403 of REGK01000035.1, read as the reverse complement.
TTCAGATTGTGTTGGACACAAGTCTAGATAATCAGGAAAACCGTCACCGTCAGTGTCTGCTACTCCAACATTACCATCAGGTGACAAATCAGGACAACCGTCTTCATCTTGGAATTTATTGTAAGTTTCTTTTACAGTAGGACAACTATCAACATGATCTTGAATGCCATCATAATCAGCATCATACCATGGAACAAAATCAGCTGGACAACCGTCAATGTTGTTACCGTATTGAGGATCATAATCTTCTAAGAGATGTGGGCAAAGATCAACTGCGTTTGGAACACCATCACCGTCAGTGTCAATGTCGTTTGCAAATGCACTGTTTGGTGCCATTCCAATAGTTAGGGTGAGTAAAAGCATGAACCCTAAGAGATATTGTTTCATTTTATCAGCACCTAATTGTCAGGACAGCCATCACTGTCTCTATCTCCATCATAGTCTTCGGGTTCAAGTGGACACAAATCATATTCATTGATGATATTATCAAGGTCTGCATCATGCTTGTATCTTGATTGTTCTGGAGCAATGTCTGGGCATCCGTCATCATCGTTGTATTTGTTCCAAGATTCTTTAAGATTTGGACATAAATCAACATCATCATTTATTCCGTCTTCATCATTATCAATTACCATATTTCCAATTGGAAGAACATCAGGACAACCGTCATAGTCAACATATCTATTCCAAGTTTCATTTTGATCTGGACACATATCCATTACATCAGGTACACCATCACCGTCAGTGTCTGGTTGAGTATCATCAATATCAGGGCATCCATCATTGTCTTGGAAGCCATTGTAATTTTCTGTAACTAGTGGACATTCATCATAAACATCTTGAATGCCGTCATTGTCTGAATCAACTACAAATGATTCAGATATTGTATCAGGACAACCGTCATCATCTTGGAATTTATTCCAAGATTCTTTTGCAATTGGACAGGCATCAATTGCATCAGGGATTCCATCTTGGTCTCTGTCATGACTTAGGATATAGTCATCAGGACAACCGTCAAGATCAAGAATTCCATTATAGGTTTCTGGTTGGTTTGGACAATGATCATTGTAATCATTGATTCCATCACTATCTGAATCTGGTGAGCCTTTGTTATCAACTAAAGAATCTGGACATCCGTCTTCATCTAGGAATTTATTGTAAGTTTCTGGAACTAGTGGACATTCATCTACTGAATCAACCAAGCCATCAAAGTCTGAATCTAATGCGGTGATAAAGTCAGGATAATCAGGGCATCCGTCTTCATCTTGGAAGCCATTGTATCTTTCTCTATCTAGTGGGCATTCATCTACTGAATCAACCAAGCCATCAAAGTCTGAATCTAAATCTGAAGCACTGTCAGGACATCCGTCATCATCGTTGTATCTATTCCATGTTTCAGCAGTTGAAGGACATTGGTCTAAAGAGTCTCTAATTCCATCACCGTCTGAATCAGTTACAGAAACGTCTGGACAGCCGTCATCATCATGATATCCATTGAATGCTTCAGGTTCTAGTGGGCATTGATCATTCAAATCAGAAATTCCATCACCATCAAAGTCTAATGCTGAAAAACCAGATGTAGAATCTGGACATCCGTCATCATCTTGGAATTTATTGTAAGTTTCTTTTACAGTTGGACATTGATCATTTGCATCAATAATTCCATCTAAATCACGGTCACCAGAAGCATAAGAGTCAGGACAACCATCTGTGTCTTGTATACTATTGTAAGTTTCTGGTTGGTTTGGACACAAATCTCTATTATCAATTATTCCGTCACCGTCAGTATCAACTGCTCCTTTGTTATCTGCAACAAAGTCAGGACAACCGTCATAATCTTTGAACATGTTGTAAGTTTCTTTTACAGTTGGACATTGATCAATACTGTTTAGAATTCCATCAAGGTCTGAATCATTGTCACTTGAATAAGGTGGAATATCTGGACATCCGTCATCATCCTCAAATCCGTTGTATCTTTCAGGGTCTAATGGACATGTATCATCAGCATCCATAATTCTATCACCATCGGCATCATTTAGAGAACTAGCAAATGAAGGAATGGCATCTGGACATCCGTCATAATCTGCAAAGCGATTGAATGTTTCAGGATCAGTAGGACAAATGTCAAATTGATCTGCGATTCCATCACCATCAGTATCAACAAAGTCAGTATCTAGTGTAGCGTCAGGACAACCATCAGTATCTAGATAATCATTATAGACTTCAGGTTCTGTTGGACACAAGTCAATTGAATCTTGTATACCGTCATTGTCGGTATCAACAAAAGCTAAATCAGTAACTGAATCTGGACAACCATCTTCATCTTGGAATTTATTGTAAGTTTCTGGACTAAGTGGACATGAATCAACATTGTCAGGAACGCCATCACTATCGCGGTCACCAGAACCAAAGTCATCTGGACATCCATCGAGATCAAGAATTCCGTTAAAAGTTTCAGGTTGATTTGGACACGAATCTACAGTATCAACAAATCCATCACCATCAGAATCTGGCAATCCACCAGTTCCACCTTGAGGATTAATATCGGGACATCCGTCATCATCTTGGAACATATTGTAATTCTCTCTAAGGTTTGGACATTGATCAATATGATCTTCTATTCCATCAAAATCTTCATCATACCATGGGACAAAGTTTGAAGGACAACCGTCTAAAGCACCCTCATAGTCTTCACGTAAATTAGGACATGCATCAATTGCATCATCGACTCCGTCATTGTCCAAGTCATCTGCTGCAAATGCAGGATTCATAGGCATACTGGTAAGAGTAGTAACTAGTAACAATAGAAATGGTAAAACGTGTATTTTCTTCAATGCCTAAAATATTCCTGAGGATCCAGTTATTAAACCTCACTCTAAATTCAACCAATTAATTCTAAGGTTTTGAGAAAATTTTCAATCTTTGACAAAAAACTCGATCAATTTAAGTAAACCAAAACAAGATCTGGATTTGTGAGCTGTTCAGGAGAAGTCGTCGATGGAGAAGAGCAACTAATTCAGATCAAACCTGCAATTACTGAGCAATTAAAAAAAGCAAAGTATGGTGTTTCTGATCACTCTACGGTGGAATTATGTCATTGGACAAAAAAATCATTCAAACATGAAGGCAGTTGCTACAAACACAAGTTTTATGGTATTTCAACTCATAGATGCATGGAGTTTTCTCCAGCTGGTATGCATTGTGAGAATCGTTGTGTGTATTGTTGGAGGCCAATGGAGTTTTATGATTCATTGGAAATGAAACCAGAACAGGTTGCAGAACCAGAAGAAATTTTAACTAAACTAATGGCTGAAAGAAAAAAACTGATCAATGGGTATTATGGTGATTCAAGAAATGACAAACAAAGATTAGATGAATCATTACTTCCCAGCCATTATGCAATTTCACTTTCAGGAGAACCTACAATGTATCCCAAATTACCAGAGTTGATAAAATATCTCAATTCACTTGAAGCAACAAAGTCAATTTTCCTTGTTACAAATGGTCAAGAACCAGACATGATTCAAAGACTACAAGATGAAGATGCACTTCCAACGCAATTGTATTTATCAACTAACGCAGCAGACTATGAATCATTTTTGAAAATCAACAAGCCAAAATACGACGATTCGTGGGAGAGATGGAACAGAACACTTGACATGTTAAAGCATCTCAATACAAGAACTGTTTTACGTATTACTCTGATTAGAGGATACAATGATCAAATGGATATGATTCCAACATTTGCCAAAATGTTTAGAGAGTCTAGTCCTCATTTCATTGAAATAAAATCCTACATGCATATTGGACGCTCTACTAACAGATTAGAGCATTCAAACATGTTAGAGATGGAAGAAGTAAAAAGATTCAGCGAAGAAGTTGCAAAACAAAGTCAGATATTCTCAGTGATGGATGAAAGTTTTGTTTCAAGAATTTCAATTTTGCAAAATAATGAAAGGTTCATCGATCGTTGGATTCCAACTTATGCAAATACCAGTTAGAGAATTTTTTCAGAGCTTTGAATCTGTGAGATAATTCATTTTTGTTATTTGTTTGTGCAAAAGTTTTTCTAGAATTTTTTGGAACAAATATTGGATCATAACCCCATCCTTTCCCTTTTTGAGATTTTGAAATAGTACCATCTAGTTTTGCATCAAAGGATTCAAGGGTTTTTTTATCACAATAAGTAATAATTGAAACAAATTTTGCTTTTCTTTTTGATGAAACTAGTTTTAGAATTCCTCTGTTGCCAATTGTTTTGAAAACATATGAAGAGTATGGGCCTGGAAATCCATTCAAAGAATCAATGAATAATCCATCATCTTCAATAATTATTGGTTTTTTACATTTTGAAAATGCATCTTTTGCTTTCTTTTCTGCAATTTCTTTTAGAGAGTTTGATTGTATTTCCTCCAAAGTTAGTTTGAAAAACCCCAATCTTATTCCAAATGAATCAAGAATACTTTTAGCTTCTTTGTATTTGTGTGAGTTTGAGGATACAAAGTAGAGATCAAACGACTTGCGCATATCTTCCACGACTTTCTATATCAGATACCAATTTAGTGATTTTCACATAGTTAGTACTGCCAACTACGGATTTGTATCCAAGTAGGAAATTTTTCCAAGCAGGAACCATGATTTTTGCATGAGCACTGTTTAAGATTTCTTTGATTAATCGCAAATCAACTGCGTGATCTTCAGGTTTTATTGTATTTTGGGACAAACCAAAATCAATAACATAGATATTATTTTTGAAGAAAATAAAATTTGAAGTGGTCAAATCTCCATGCATGATACCATTTTTGTGAAGCATTCCAACTAGTTTTCCAATTGTTTTAGATAATTGAATTATTTTTGGTTCGGATAAATCATGAACGGGTTTTCCAGGAATTTCTTGCATAAGGATTGAGGTATTTTTCAAATTAACAAAATAAACTAGTGGCGCAGGAATACCAAATGATTTTACTTGCGAGAGTATTTGAGATTCTTTGATAGTTCGTTGTTTTCTAATTTTTGAATCTAGAGAAGAGTTTCTATAGTTTTTTGTTTTTCTGATTTTTAGAATCGCATTAGAATTTTGCCACACAGTTTGGTAAATATCAGCTTCTGCGCCTTTTTTGATCAATTTCATTAACGTTATATTCAAACGAATTCAATAAAAATTAATCATGGATGAAGGAGAAAAGAGACTAAAGCAAGAAGACTGCAGTGAAGACAGTTTAGGTTCAGGAATTCTTACACTAACAAACAAGAGATTAGCTTTTGATAAAACTAGAGCAAGAATGATGGATTTTTCAAAACATATGGGAGATACAATACTAGACATTACATTAGATAATGTAACTAAAACATGGAAAGAAGGCTTACTTATGAAAAAAGTATGCTTTATTGTAAAAACGGATGATGGTGAAAAAACCTACAAGTTCGGTGTGTTTAACACAAAAAGTTGGCTCAAAAGTATTGATGAGGCAGTTTCAGATTACAAAAATTAGTAATTTACTTTAACAGTATCCAATCTCCAAGACTGAGTAACGAAAGTATCTTTTAGTGATACACCTTTTTTGATTTGAGATTCTAAAAGCCCAGTCCAACATATTTGACTGCCACAATCTCCAGCATATTTCAAAGGTACAACAAAGAATTTTGCACCATGTCGTTTACATACATCTTGGAGCATTTCAGACAATCTTTTGTTTGCAGCAACCCCACCTACAATCATTAGTTCTTTTTTTCTTGTAAAAGACAAAGCCCGCTCTACAGCTTCGGCAATCATTGCAAAAGCAGTTTCTTGAATAGAATAGCATGCATCAACTTTGCTTTTTTTTGCTACAGATTTTGTTGCAGATAGTAATCCAGAAAATGAAACATCATTTCCCTTTACGGAATATGGCAATGTAACATAATTTGAAGACGTTGTTGCCAATTCTTCGATATTTTTCCCACAAGGAGAAGCAAAACCAATTGATCTTCCAAATTGATCAAGTAATTGTCCCAAAGTAATATCCAAGGTTTCACCAAACACCCTCCATTGTTTATTTAGAAATGCCAAAAGCATTGTGTGGCCGCCAGATACTAAAAGAACCAAAGGATTGGTTGCACCAGTTAGTAATTTTCCTAACTCGATATGACCCAATGCATGATTGACCGGATAAATTGGAATTTTGTAAAAAGATGCCAATGATCTTGCAACAACAGCTCCAACACGTAAACAAGGACCTAAACCAGGACCACCTGCATAAGATACAATATCTAAATCGTTTACTTTGACATTTGCCTCATCAAGACATTCAGACAATACTAGTGAACTATTTTCAATATGATGCCTTGAAGCCTCTCGAGGATGAATTCCTTCACCATCAGCAGGACGGTAAATTTTACGAACATCAGATAGAATTTTTCCTTTCTTTCCTTTCTTTTCTATAACAGCACACGAAAAGGTGTGAGCAGTACTTTCTATTCCTAATCCTAACATATTATCCCCTACTAAGAGTTGATACGATTTTAATCACATCGCCATTTTTTAGTTTCTGATCACCGCTGATTCTCTGTTTTGTTTTACAGTCAATTGCATGTAGAAATCCTTTTGCAATATCTGCATGAATTAATCCAGCCAAATCTTTTGCAGTAGAATCTTGAGGTAATAATTTTGTATCAGGGAGAATCACACCATCCTTGTTAGTAAGTTTGGTTTCATCTTCAACAGGATATACTACAATAAAGTTTAATGAATCAAAAACCGCAGTATTGAGAATTTTCTGAATTCCAGTAGAAGGAATTTTTTCAAATACAGATTTTACCAAATCAAGTGCCTTTTGTTGTGGAGGAGCAATCTCTTTGCCTTCTACAATTGAGAATCCTTCATCACCAGAAGAATAGTTTACAATTCCAGCCTTTGATGCTTTTCTTAAGAGTAATTCAGTTTCTGCACTACAAGGAATGACATTATCATTAATTTTTTTCATAATATCAAGATCAGGACACAAGTCAGCTTTGTTTGCAGCAATGATCATCGGTTTTGTGTTTTTTCTTAGTTCTCTTGCAAATTGAACAATATCATCTTCAGTCCATTCTTTTGGATCCCTTGAGATAAAACCAAGTTTTTGAAGTACGTCTTGAACTTGGAAATCTTTGATGCCTAAACCTGTAAAGCGGTTTGCAATCCCATCTGTGAGTTTTGCTCTTTTTTGATGAATCTCTCTTGTGATTTTATCCCAGTCTCGTTTCAAAATATCAGCAAACCACAAATCAAATTCATCTTGAACAAACTCTACATCTTCTAAGGGATTATGAGTTCCAGGTGAAACAGGTTGTCCTTGGATATCAGTTGTTCCAGCAATATCAATAACATGAATCAAGACTTCAGCTTGTCTTGCATCATCAAGAAATTGATTTCCCAATCCTTTTCCCTCATGTGCCCCTGGAACTAGTCCAGCAATATCAATAAGTTTCACAGGAATGAAACGAGTTCCATTAACACATAGATCAGTTTGATGTTCAATTTTGAAATGTTTACAAGCACAATCAGCTTTTACATATGCAACCCCAACATTGGGTTCAATAGTTGTAAATGGGAAATTTCCTGAAGCTACAGGAGTTTCAGTAGCAGCTGAGAAAAAGGTAGATTTTCCCACATTTGCTTTGCCTAAAAGACCGATTTGCAATGATCTCAAAAATTCATTTCTACTTATTAGTATTGCAGAAATCGTTTAATCATCATTCATTCAATTAATTATATGTCAATAGTAATTACAGGTACCCCAGGTGTTGGAAAACACACTATTGGAAAAGAGCTTGCAAAAAAATTAGAATTACAAATTATAGACATTAATGAGATTGCAAAAGATTCAGGATTATTTGAGCAAAATGATGAATCAAATGATGTAGATGTAGAAAAACTAAAAGAAATTCTCATAGATGAAATTTCAAACAAATCTATCATTATAGGACATTTAGCACCTTATGTTTTAGATAATGAGAAAATTGATGCAGTTATTGTTTTGAGACGTAGTCCATATGATTTGATTCAAGTATATGAGCAAAGAGGTTACTCAGATAAAAAAAATAAAGAAAATGCAAGTAGTGAAATTTTAGGAGTTATCACATATGATTCCATAAACCAATTCCAAGACAAAGTAATCCAGATTGATACAACTAATAGAAATATTCAAGAGGTTTTAGATAGTGTGGAATCAGCAATTTCAGGTAATATAGATTCTGAGGAAGTAGATTGGCTTGAGTTAGTTACAAAAAATAATGATTTGAAAAAATTTTTTGTTGATTGATTAAATAACGCCTTTTAATTTGAAAAGATACTTGTTTGAGATATCAAAAACAGATTTGGCAGGCCGTATAGGTAGAATAGATACCAACCATGGAAAAATTGAAACTCCTGCATATGTTCCAGTTATTCACCCAGTAAAACAAACAATTCCTTCCAAAAAAATCAAGGAGATTGGTTTTGATCTAGTAATTACAAATGCATACATTACTAGAAACAACTATGGAGATAAAGCAGTAAAGAAAGGAATTCATGAAATTATTGATTATGATAGAGGGATAATGACAGACTCTGGAGGATACCAAGTTTTAGAGTATGGCGATGTTCCAGTAACACCAACAGAGATGGCAGAGTTTGAGCAAGGCATAATGACAGATTTTGCAATACCGTTAGACAAACCAACAGGGTTTGGACTACCAATAAAAAAAGCAGAAGCATATGTTAAACACACTCTCAAAGTTTGTAAACAAACTATCGAGGACAGTAAAGACAATGGACAGATTTGGATTGGTCCAATTCAAGGAGGCGAACATTTTGATCTTGTTGCAAAATCAACAAAAGGTTTGATCAAAATGGGATACAAGATGTTAGCACTGGGCAGTCCAGTTGAATTTATGGAATCATACGAATACAGATTATTGGCTCAAATGATTGTTGCAGCAAAAAAACAGATTCCTCACAATATACCACTTCACTTATTTGGTGCAGGACACCCATTGACTATTCCATTTGCAGTTGCTTTAGGTTGTGATACATTTGATTCTGCTTCATACATGCTATATGCAAAACAAAACAGGTACATTACAGAGGATGGGACACGGGATTTATCAGATATTGTTGTTTTCCCATGCAATTGTGAAATATGTACAAAATATACACCAGATCAATTACGACAATTGGAATCTACTGAGAAGATAAACCAGCTTGCGATACATAATCTCCATGCAATAAAACTAGAAGTGGACAAGGTTAAACAAGCAATTCATGAAGGTAGATTATGGGAATATGTGATTAAAAAAGCAAGAGCACATCCAAAACTCTTTGAGATGGTAGATGTAATGACAGAAAATTCAGAGTTTTTAAACATTGGAACACCAAAATTCAAAGAGAGAGCAATTTTCCTCTTTGACAAAGAAGATCAATTCAGACCTGAAGTTCAATCATTTCATGAGATTGTAAGGCAATTCAAATCAAAGAAAAAGAAACTCCTAATCACAAAAGAATCATCAACAAAACCAGGTTATCTATCACATCAATTTGTGAATCTATCAAAAAAACTCAAAGATTTTGATGAAATCCAAATTTGCCAATACAATCCTCAATTAGGACTAATCCCAATTGAGATTTCAGATGTATTTCCTGCAGCACACCATGAGACATCAAGAATGGATTTTGACCCCAAAGAATTTACTGAATTTGGAAAGACATGGAATGCATTTTTTGAGAACAATCAATTTTCAGAAATTAGATACAACAAAGATGATGAGTTTCTAAAATATTTTGCAAAGACATTGCCAAAAAAGATCAAAAAGAAATCTTTTTCGTAATTAAAAATAAGAAAAAAGAATGTGCTAAAAGATTCAGCCTTATAGTGCTGCGTCTTCTGCCCAACCGTTGATGAAGATACCGTTTTTGTGAAGAGGTACTGGTTGTCCAGCAGTGTAATTCATTGGTCTCATCCAAAAGATTGATTTTGTTGGGCATACACCGATGCATGCACCATCAGAAATACATCTTTCTGGGTAAAAGACAAATGCTTTACCTCTCTTCCAGCCTTCAACTGGTTTTACTCTAAGGACATCAGGACCAAGAGTTGTACAGATTTCTACACATAGTGCACATCCGATACATCTTTGTTCATCGATGTCTGGAAGTATTGCTATTGGCATTACAAAACTAAGAATGCTAGTTTACTATTTAAACCATGATTGATATTCATAACCCTGTTATGAAATTTGATCGACCAAAAATCATGCGCAGAAACTAGATTAGAAATTTTAAAAAACAAAAAGATAACGTGATTATCACGTTTATTTTCTCATTGCGTCTATTTGACCAGAAGTAACCCAGTCAAGTAATTCTGCAGAAGATGGATTAAGGTCTGCTTTCTGATTCATCAGATTGTTAACCCAAATCCAGTTAATTTGGTTTAGGAGCGGTTTGTTTGCTTCGTCACCAGCACGTGTTTTAGCGACGACGGCTTGATCTTGTTGTCCTAACCATTCTTGGAAGCTTCTTCCCATGAGGATCGAATCTTAGCTTGCACTAATTAAAGCTTTTGAAGATTCCATGTTAAGCATAATGATCGGCTCTTTTTCAAGAAGGTTTTAACGTAGATGAAAAATCATCATAATTCTTGAATGTTAAAGTTTTAGGAGCTGCCAATGAGGTAGGCAGATCAGGCTTTTTAGTAGATTGCAATGGAACAAATCTCCTGCTAGATTACGGAGTATTGTTTGGCAGAAGAGGCACACCCCCACAATATCCCCTTCATGTAAAGCCAAAGGATTTGGATGCAATAATTATCACTCACGCTCACTTAGACCATTCAGGAAATGTTCCATCTCTTTTTGTAAGTGGAAATACAGATGTTTTTGCAACCCCACCGACATTTGATTTATCAAAATTATTGATTGAAGACATGTTGAAAATTGAAAAAAATTCACATCCATTTGACATACCAGAATTAAACAACATGATGAGAAATGCAAAAGAGATTGGATTCAAGCAAAAAGTGACTAGAGGTAATGCAACATTTGAGTTAAGAGAATCAGGACATGTGATTGGTGGCAGTACAGTTTTAGTAGAATCTGAAAATAAGCGACTTTTCTACACAGGAGATATCAAGACAAACGGCTCAAGAATGCTTCGAGAGATGGATTTGGATATTGGAGAAATTGACATGTTGATTACCGAAAGCACCTATGCCATGACAGAACAAAAACCCAGAAAAGAATCTGAAGCAGAACTAATAGAGTTTGCAAACGAAGTAATGGATAGAAAAGGAATTTTATTTATTCCATCATTTTCAGTTGAACGTTCTCAAGAGATTGCATGCATTCTAAGAAACGCAAATTTCAAACACAGAATAATCATGGACGGTATGGCACTAAAAGTAAATGAAATTATGTTTAAGCACCCAGAATATTTACGAGATCCTAAAGTATTCTCAGATGCAATCAAAGGAGCAACTGCAATCAGAGAACACTCTGAAAGAAAGCGTGCAATGGATGAACCATGTGTGGTAATTTCACCAGCAGGTATGTTAGTTGGAGGAAATGCTGTTTTCTATTTACAACACCTAGCATTTGATGACAGAAATGGAATTGCCCTTGTTTCTTACCAAGGAGAAGGCACTCCAGGCAAAAAATTACTAGAAACAGGAAAGGTATCATCCAGAGGAAAAGACATCAATGTGACTGCACAAGTAAAACAGTTTGAATTTTCAGGCCACGCAGACAGGAACGAATTGTTTGACATGATTAAAAAAATCAAAGGAAATCCAAAGGTTTTGACCGTACATGGAGATTCAGAATCTTGTGATTTGTTTGCACAAGAAATCCATGAGAAATTTGGTTTAGAGGCACGCTCTCCTGCAGTTAATGAAGAGATTGCAGTCTGAAATGCAAATTAAGCAACCAATAGATGTTGAAAATTCAATAAATAGCGGCCAAGTTTTTCTTTGGAGAAAAGATAAAGAGTTTTGGTACGGGGTAAATGGGCAAGATGTTCTCCAAGTAAACAAAGACGGAAAAATAAATTCATTAAAAAATTACAAAACAGATTTTTTTAGAAGCAATGACGATTTTGATGGAATTATCAAATCAATTTCAAAAGATAAAATAGTAAAAAATGCTGTAAAAAAATATCCAGGACTACGAATAATAAAACAAGATCCATTTCAATGTCTGATTTCATTTATCGTATCATCAAACTCTAACATTCAGAAAATCAAAACCAATCTAGAAAATATATCACAAAAATTTGGAGAAAAAGTGGAATACAAAAATCAAGAGTTTTTTTTATTTCCTGATGCAAAAACACTTTCTAAAACACCAATATCTGAAATCAAAAACTGCGGAGTGGGATATCGTGCAAAATTCATCAAAGAGGCTTCAAAAATTT
>REGK01000067.1 GCA_003702545.1 Candidatus Nitrosopumilus sp. | reverse complement strand
GTCTTGTTCTTTCAATCTGTTTTTTGACCACAGATGACAGAGAAGACATGCTGTAACGCTTCCAATGTTTACAGTCAATTAGTATTGCAACACCCAATCTAATTCCGACAACATCAATCTCCATACGGGGTTTGGTTAAAATCATATTTTTCATGACAGCGAAATTTTTTGATGATAATATTTCTGCAGTTAGTCCTTCAAAGTCCTTCCAATCCAAAGCAATAGCAATTTCATCTATGGGAAATCCTTTCTCAAGCAAAGAAATTGCAATTTTTAGTTTGTCACCTTCTTCAAAATAGTAAAAATCATCTTCTTTTGTTCCAATTTGATTTTTGAGGAATTCTTCTAAGATAGATTTTGATTCATCTTCACTCATTTTAGTTACTGCAGAAAAATCTTTTGGAGAAACACCACCAGGAATAATTCCTTTTAGACCAGTAATCATTTTTTGATTTGTTTTCAATTGAATTTCATGTATCATGAAAGGAATTTAGGTTTTAAGAAATAAAAGAACAAGGAATTATGATATAGGTTTTATTATAAGCCTCTTAAATTATCGGTATGAAAAAATTGCTAGTTATCATACTAGCTCTTTCAATTGTTATTATTGGTACAAATCAAGTATTTGCAGAAAAAAATGTATTTTTTGATTCTGTAAAATTCATTCAATATCTTGACGAAAATACTGCACTAGAAGAAGTTCGAAATGGCAATCTTGACATGTATTATTACAGAATTTCTTCAGACAGACTAGAGAACAATCAAGCAAGAGAAGGATTGCATGTATTTGACTCGACAGGAGGCTCTTATAGCATATTAGTAAATCCTGCTGAATCAGAAGTGTTTAACCCATTTTCAATAAACGAAGTCAGATTTGCACTAAATTATCTCGTAGACAGAAAATTAATTGTTAATGAGTTGATGGGAGGGTATGGTTCTCCAATAATTTCGTATTATGGTCCTTCTGATCCAGAATACCTAACAATATTACAAGAATTAGAGAGATTCAACTTCAAATACAATCCAAATCTAGCTGAAGAAATCATCACAGAGTCACTAATAGAAAAAGGAGCAGTGAAAGTTGATGATAAATGGGAGATTGACAACACTCCAATAGAGATTAGAATTTTCATCAGAAGCGATGATCCAGTTAGAAAATCAATTGGAGAGATTTTAGCAATTGAACTAGAACGAATTGGCTTTACAGTCAACAAGGATTTTGGAGATTTGAACAAGGCATTTGTTGTAGTGTACGGTTCAAATCCATCTGATTTGAAATGGAATTTGTATACTGAAGGATGGGGACGTTCAGCATTTGTAAGATATGATTCAGTAGGATTAGGGCAAATGTATTCACCATGGTTTTCAAACATGCCAGGATTCAACGATCCATCATATTGGAATTATGAAAATACAAAGTTAGATGAATTGACACAAAAAATCTACACGGGGGATTTTGAAACTGCACAGAACAGGTCAGAGTTGATTCAAGAGGCAGTTGTTGAAGGCATTAATGAATCTGTTAGAATTTTTCTAGCAAGCAAGGTTGATCAGTATGTTGTAAATGAAAAGATTACCGGAGTTGTAAATGATTTTGGTGCAGGAGTACCAAGTAGATTTACTCCAATTAATGCACAAAGTCAAAATGAGGAGTTGATTATTGGAGTCAAACAAATCTATCAAGGTGCATGGAATCCAATTATGGGTTTGACAGATAGTTATAGTAGACACATTTGGGGAATAGTATCAGATCCTGGAACATTCAAGCACCCATTTACAGGGGAAACATTTCCAGTTAGAGCAAACTGGCAGGTAGAGACTAGAGGACCAAATGCAAATCTTGTTGTGCCAACTGATGCAGTCATGTGGAATCCAACATCACAGACATGGGAAAATATCAAACAAGATACAATGGCAAAAAGCAAAGTCACTTTTGATTTTGATTTTGGGAAATGGCACAATGGTCAGAAAATTGACATGAATGACATTATGCATTCATTATATTTTACAATTGAATGGGGAACACAAACAGATGAAAGAGACAGAACATTTGATACAGAATTTACACCAAGAGCTGCTCAAAGTATTCAGACAATTATAGGTGTAAAACAAATTGACGAGGACACCATCGAAGTTTATGTAGATTTTTGGCATTTTGATGAAGGCGAAATAGCAGATTGGGCAGTGATATGGAATACCATTCCGTGGGAGGTTTCTGCTGCTATGGAAAAAGCAGTTTTAGATGGCAAGGTATCATTTTCTAGATCAGGGGCCACAAGCAAGAATGTTAATTGGTTATCACTAATTATTCCAAATGATGCAAATCTTATCAAAGATTATTTGAAAGAGTTTAGAGATTCAAATTTCATACCAGCATCATTTGAAAAGAGTAATTTAGAATCAAAATATTTCCAAGACAGATTTGATTCCTCAATAAAGTGGATTGATGAAAACAATCATGCAGTGATTAGCAATGGACCATATTATGTAAAATCATATGCACCTGAATCAAGAACCATTACAGTGAGTGCATTTAATGATGAATCCTACCCTTTCAGAGCAGGAAGTTGGTCAGAATTCGAGAGTCCACAATTCCCAACAATTTCAGAAATAGAATTAGAAGATGTAGTTCAAAGAGGTGTAGAATTTTCAATTAAAGTTGAGGCGAAAAATACAGATTCAATACGGTATTTTCTAACAAATAGCCAAGGAGACATGGTATCATCAGAATCAATTGATATGATTAATGACAAAATTAACATCAACATAGATTCAGAAAAACTACAACCAGGGACAGGGAATGTAAAGATTTTTGCAGTATCAGATTCAGTCCTCAAACCAGATTTCTACGAATCAAGTTTCATTGTAACTGAAAAGAAAACAGAGTTACCAAAAAGTTCTACTCAAGACATAGAAATTTTAGAAAACGAACCAAGTTATGAGATTTGGATAATTCCCATAGTGATTGTTATTGGAATAATTATTTTACTAAAGAAGCGCTACAATAAACCATAATCTTTGAGAATAAGTTCAATTTGTTCTTCATTTTCTAATTTTAAATATTCATCAAACAAATTTTGATTTAGTTCATAGAATGTATGTCCCCACTTGAATTTTTCAAGTAGTTCTAAACCTTGTTCCTTTTGCCCTAGTATAATTAATGATGCAGTAAGAGCTTCAACAGTAGTTAGTTTGTTTAGTTTTGCATAGTTTACAGGATTTCCTGCTAGTAATGGCGGGAGTTTTCGTTTGATTCCATTGAATTTTTTTGAAAAGGCCTGATCAGCTTGATTCCAAGAACAATCAATACCAATAATAGAATTTATCAATGACTTGTCTTTTGGCATCAAAGTTTTCTCAGAGAAAGGATCCAAAACTAATCCTTTACTGCCAATTTTTTTAATAT
>REGK01000066.1 GCA_003702545.1 Candidatus Nitrosopumilus sp. | reverse complement strand
TGGATGGATAATCCGGGGTTTATGAGCATTTGGGTTATTACCATAGACAAGTTTAATCAAGTTTTATAAGCACAAATCACCAACTGATCCCATGGATGACTTTGAGAAAGAATATCCCGAATTTGACTGGAAAAATACACCTGCATACAAACATCCAGGTGGAAAAGATTGTCCGTGCCCAAAGCACGAGTACATAAGAGAGCAGATCAATTTCACAAAACAGGTAAATGAGAAGGGTAAAGAACCGGCCAAAGTCACACTCAAGTTTTGTCCCGATCACTACAGAGTATACATGGACGAAGTAATTCCTGCAATGCCACTAAAGTATAAAATTCTCACAAAAATTGCATTAAAACTTGGCGCAATCCAAGTTGAGCAATTAAAGTACATGGAATCAGAATTGTGTTTCTACTGCAAATTTGGTTCAGGTGGACATGATAAAAAGACTGAACTTCCACCAATGTGAAAACTTCACCAAATCTAGTTAAGCTTATACTTGAACTGGATCGACAATTATTGTGCCAATAGAAGACATTCAAGAGTTTATTTCAGAACTTGAGAAAAATGGAGAGTTAAAGAGAGTCAAAACTCAAGTAGATTCCAATTTAGAAATTGCAGAAATTATGAGAAGGGAAATGTATTCAGATGGACCTGCAATTCTTTTTGAAAATGTAAAAGATTTTGACATGCCAGTTTTAGGAAATGCATTTGGTTCTATGAAGAGATTAGAGATAGGACTAGAGATGACAGACTTTACTGAAATTGGACAACGTATTGCAGATATGACAAAGATGGATGTTCCATCAGGACTCTTAAACAAAATAAAAAAACTTCCAGAGCTTTCAAAGATGACTGCATCATTTCCAAAAGCAGAAGTCAACGGACCGGTAACTGAAATTACATCAACGGATGCATCATTTGAGGATTTGCCAATTTTGAAATCTTGGCCAAATGATGCAGGACGATTTATCACATTAGGTTTAGTTGCAACAAAACATCCAGAGACAGGAGTTAGAAATCTGGGCGTTTACAGAATGCAGATTGTAGATAAGACACATGCGTTGATGCATTGGCAAAAACACAAGAGAGGTGCGCATCACGGAGACATTTCAAAGGACAAAGGGGAGAAAATTCCAACTGCAATAATTATTGGGGGAGAACCAGCAACTGTGTTTTCATCAATTGCACCAGTACCAGAAGGACTTGACAAATACTTGTTTGCAGGAATTACAAGAAAAGAAGGTATCAAAACTGTAAAATGCAAAACAATTGATTTGGATGTTCCAGCAAATGCAGAGATTGTTTTAGAAGGGTATGTAGACCCAGCAGACATTAGAGATGAAGGTCCATTTGGAGATCACACAGGATATTACACTCCAGTTGAGCCATACCCAACTTTTACACTAACTGGAATAATGAGAAGAAAGAATCCAATCTATGTTACAACAGTAGTTGGAAAACCAATCTTGGAGGATGCATATATTGGGAAAGTGATTGAGCGTTCATTCTTACCATTAATTCAGATGTTTCATCCAGAAGTAGTCGACTTTAGTATGCCAGCTGCTGGATGGTTCCAAGGATTTGCAATAATTTCAATCAAAAAGAGATACCCAGGTCAAGCAAAAAAAGTAATGATGGGATTATGGGGAATGGGACAGTTATCACTAACAAAGATGTTTGTGGTAGTAGATGAAGACATCAATGTTCACGATATCAATGATGTGATTTGGGCAATCACAACAAGAGCAGATGCAGCAAGAGATACTACAATAATCAATAATGCACCGACTGATACATTAGATCCAGCATCACCACTGGTTAACTTGGGTTCTAAGATGGGAATTGACGCTACACAGAAAACAAAAGAAGAAGGATATGAAAGAGAGATTCAACAACAAGTAAAAGTTGATGAAGAAACAAAGAATCTAGTGGATTCTAAATGGTCTGATTACGGTCTATGATATAGATACAGGATTATAGAAATTATCTCTCTCTTCAACAGAATAACCAATTTGATGAATTGCATCCATGATTATTTTATCAGTAAGTTCAGTTGAGCGTGCTCCAGTGCACGAAACTACTTCTTCTCCAATCAGAGTTCCGCCAAAGTCATCAGCACCATATTGCAAAGCTAGTTGAGCCATACCAATCCCATTTGTTAGCCAGGAGGATTGAATATGAGGAATTAATCCATCAAAGATTAGTCTAGATATTGCAATCATCTTCAAGAGTTGAATTCCACCAGTACCATATTCTACTAGTCCTTCTTCATGCATCAAAGTATTGTTTGGTTCAAAATTCCATGGAATAAACGCCATGAATCCTTTAGTTTTTTCTTGGAGTTTTACAAGTTTGAAAAAGTGCTCAACAATATCGTTTTTGTTTTCCACATGACCATACATCATTGTTGCAGAAGATGGAATTCCAAGTGAATGAGCTTCATCCATAATTCTAATCCAATCATCACTAGAGATTTTCTTGGGGCTGATAATCTCTTTGACAGAATCAGTCAAGATTTCGGCACCTGCACCAGGCATTGATTGCAAACCAGCATCTTTGAGTCTTGATAAAATTTCCTTGGTAGAAGATTTTTCAACTCTTGCAATCATGTCAATTTCTGATGTGGATAATCCATGCACTCCAACTTTGGGAAATTTTTCCCTAATCATTCTAAAAGCATCTTCATAATATTCAATTTTCAGATTTGGATTGTGACCACCTTGAATCAAGACTTGGCGGATCTTAAACATGTCCCATGCAGTCTTTACTCTGGATTCGATTTGTTCCAAAGTCAATGTGTAAGAATCATCAGCACCAGGTGATCTGTAAAATGCACAAAATTTACAGTCAGTAATACAGACGTTGGTGTAATTCAAAATTATGTTATTTACAAAAGATGCTTTCTTTCCAAACTGTTTTCTTGTCAAATGACCAGATACAAGACCCATTAAATGAACATCATCAGATTCCAATAATCTCATGCAGTCTTCAGGACCAGGTCTTTTTCCATTAAGAGAATTTTCTAGAATATCTTTAACATCGCTTTTTTGTAGTTGTTCAGTTGTCTGACTCAATTGCCTTTCATCCTTTGGAATTTCTATTTAATCCTTGATAGAAAAAACAATGGATGTTTTGTGCTCAAATCTTGATGAAGTTTAGATTAGTGGTTCACGTAATTTTTAAGTAGTGCAGAAAAAGCAGATCCACTCATGGTATCAGGTAATCAAATTAGACTTAATCGAATTCTCAGGAAAGGAAGGATGTTATGCATTCCAATGGACCATGGAATTTCAAATGGTCCTATTGAGGGTCTTGAAGACCCAGCATCAACAATTTACAAATGTGAAGGTCATGGCCTTACAAGTGTAATAATTAACAAAGGAATTATCAAATCATTACCAAAACCACCCAAAGT
>REGK01000065.1 GCA_003702545.1 Candidatus Nitrosopumilus sp. | reverse complement strand
TTTACAGTTATTAAAGGGAGTTTTACAATGCCCCATATGCCTAGTCGTCAAGACCAAGTATGGATCAGACTCTGGAAAGAAAATGCTCCAGAATTACGTGAACGTGTAGTTGGATGGCGTAAACAAAATGCAGTTACCCGCATTGAAAAGCCTAGCAGAATTCAAAGGGCAAGAAGATTGGGTTACAAAGCAAAGCAAGGCGTTATTGTTGTTAGAATGAGAGTCGGAACCGGTGGTATGAGAAAACAAAGACCTACTGGTGGTAGAAGACCAAAACATCTTGGTGTTACAAGAATCAAGGCAGATGACAATATGAAGACTGTCGCAGAACGAAGAGTCAGCGAGAGATATCCAAACATGAAAATTTTGGGTTCTTACTTTATCTATAAAGATGGAAAGCACTATTGGTTTGAAGTAATCTTGGCAGACCCAGTTCATCCAAGAGTTGCACAAGATAAAGAATTAACTAAACGTATTTCTCAAACAGCATAAATTGAAAATACTATTTCTCATTCCATTATTATTAATCCTAGTTGTATCTCCTGTGTTTGGTCAGATATCTGATAAAACAGGATTGCTAACTCGTCTTGATGTCAATACAAGTGGCCATACTTTTGAAGTTGTCACTGTTTCAAACTTTGAGATTTTAGATCATGAGTTTGATAAAAATGAAAATCGCTTGACTATCTTCATCAAAAGTGGTTTAGAAGATAATTTGGGTGAAGTAACAATTCCACAAAACCTGCTTGCCGGTAATTTCACTTTTCAGATAAATGATGTTGAATCTATTCAAAAATTCAAGTCAAATGAAAGAATCTCATTTATCACTTTGAACTTTACTGGAATTGGAGAAAATAAAATTGACATTATTGGAACAAACGCACTAGTCGGTGTAAAAGAGATTGTTGAAGTTGTTCCTGATGAAATTACTTATGAAGAGCCAGGGGGTGGCTGCTTGATTGCAACTGCCACATTTGGATCTGAATTGGCACCCCAAGTACAACAATTAAGAGAAATACGTGATGACAAATTACTGCAAACAGAATCTGGAAAATCTTTCATGAATTCATTTAACACAATTTACTATTCGTTTAGTCCTCAAATAGCAGACTATCAGCGAGAGAATCCTGTATTCAAAGAACTAGTCAAAGTGGGAATTACTCCTATGATGACCACTTTATCTTTGATGGATAATGCACAAACAGAATCAGAGGTTCTATTCCTTGGAATATCTTTGATTATTCTAAATGTTGGAATGTATGTTGGGTTGCCTGCAATTGTAATAATGGGAATCAAGAGAATCTAAAAATTATTTTTTAAACATCATCCATATTCTTGCTCCTACAAAAATCCCAACTGCTGCTGCAATTAGTAGTGGAACGATGATTTGTCCTTCTTCCATATTTTGTGTTATGATAATTTGCATTAATGTCTTTTACAAATCCTTAAAATTCAGAGACCCAAGTAATCTTGTGGACAATGCAAAAATTGCTATAATTGCAGGATTTGTAACTGTTGTAGTGTTGTCTGTTGTTGTACTTTTACTCTAGTCTTCACTGAGTAATTTTTGAATCATTGCTTCTGTTTGTCCGACTTGACCAAATGAAACATCTCTGAGAACTCCTTTTCTATCAACTAGGATAGTTGATGGAGTTCCGCGCAATGCAAACTTTTCAAATGTCTCAGCAGAAAATTCTTTTGATTTCATGTAATCTTTGACTCTTTGAATGATTTGATTTTTGTATTCTTCTGGCTGTGAGTCAAATTCTGGAATTTGTGGATAGATAAACTCCATGATTTTTTCTTGGCTAATTTCGCCTGAGGTCTTTACTAGGTTGTCCATTGCTAAAGGAAATGGAATTTTGTATGGTAGTTTATCTCCTTCTTGTAATTGTCCGCTCATTTGGAATGCACTTTTAGTTTCTCCTACAATCTCTCCAGTTTCAGCTAACATCTTCAAATTATCTAATGTGTTTTTATCAAAATCCTCAAAGGCAGTTGCAATTCCGATTACCCTTACACCGTCCTCTTTGTACTTGTTGTAGATCTCTATTGCTTCAGGTAATGCATGCATAAAACAACCTGGGCAGTTTACTTGGAATACCTCCACTAGAACAATGTGGTCTTTTTCCTGGTCAAAGTTTGTTGGTGCTCCTTGAACCCAGTCTGAGACTCCAAAATTTGGTACCTTTTCTCCAATTACTGCACTCATGAGAAATTATCGTATTTTTTCCATTAAATACATACCTCAAAAATTTTGGAATTTCTTTCTAATTAACTAAATATAGGACGCAGAAATCTCTTCAATTATTGCAAGCAGTCACTGAAGATCGATTAGCCCTTTTTGCTGAAATGGAAAAAAAATATGAGCAAAAAGATACAGAGTATTTTGTCTCTCTTTTAGATCATCCTGATTATGTAGTGAGAACAAGAGTTGCTTGCATTTTGGTTGATTTTGGTGGAGAAGACAAAGTCAAGTATATTGCTAAAGTTTTGAAAGATGATGATAATGAATTGGTAAGACATGAGGCTGCATTTGCATTGGGACAGATGAGTTATTCTAGCGCCATTCCTCCCTTAACTGATGCAACTCTAAATGATCCTAGTATGTTTGTAAGACATGAAGCTGCAATTGCTTTAGGTGTTGTTGGAAATAAAGAAGCAAGACAAGCACTTGAAAAAGCATTAGATGATCCTGATGAACCAGTAGTTGAATCTGCTGTTGTAGCCCTATCTAATATCGAATTTATGGAAAAGTTAAGTAAGAATGAGCAGTTTGCAAAGTTAACAGGTGGATGAGATGAATTTTTCTTATGGAATTATAGCTGTAGTTGGGATCTTAGTTGCAATATCAATTGGATTCATTATTCAATCTCCTGATGAGATCATTGAACCAAGAATAGTTGAAGAAAAAGCCAAAGTTGAGGTTTCAATCCAAGAAATTCCCGTTACCCCTAGACTAATGTCTCTAAATGCAATTGAAGGAGAGGTGCTGCAAATTGAATCAGAATTTGTAGATGATAATGAGGAAATTGTCAACCATGTGTATTACACAATCCATGTAACACAGGACGGAAATGAAATCTTACATGAGGAATCTCATAGACACACAACATTTGATGATTCTGGAAATCTAGTTGAATTGTACCCAATTCACCAAACCACCCCATTGACTGAATCTGATGTAAATATCAAAATTCTAGTTACAGGTTTAGGTCATGGTGAAAATATTGCTACTCCTATTACTTCTGAATATGAAATGACAATAACACCTGAACCAACACCAGAGCCTGAACCAACACCAGAGCCTGAACCAACACCAGAGCCTGAACCAACACCAGAGCCTGAACCAACACCAGAGCCTGAACCAACACCAGAGCCTGAACCAACACCAGAGCCTGAACCAACACCAGAGC
>REGK01000034.1 GCA_003702545.1 Candidatus Nitrosopumilus sp. | reverse complement strand
TTGAAAGTTCGTTGATTCAGGGAGGTTACAATAGAGAAGACGTATTCATCGGACATCCAGATATGTTACACAAATCAATTGGTCCAGATACCAAAGTTGTAGGAATCAATGTAATGGACCCATTGGGAATGGCGCCAGTTACTACAACAATGTCACCAGAAAAATTATCGTATGTAGCAATGAAATTTAAAAAAATGTGCGCAAGCATAATTCAGCTCAAAAAGAAATATGATTTCAAAGTTGTTGTTGGAGGAAACGGAGCGTGGGAATTAGCAAAATCAGATAGAATGAAGATTCACGGAATAGACACCGTAGTAGTTGGAGAGGCTGACGAATTAGCAGTTGACTTATTCCAAGATCTAGAGAAAAATGATGCGCCAGAATTGATGCATTGTTTTGTAAGAAACCTTGAAAATATTCCAGTTATTGAAGGACCTACAATTAACTCATTGATTGAAGCTATGAGAGGTTGTGGAAGAGGTTGTGATTTTTGTGATGTAAACAAAAGATCAAAGAAAGATCTTCCTATAGAAAGATTACAACATGAAGCAAAAACCAATTTAGATTATGGTTTTGACTCAATTTGGTTACATTCTGATGAAATGTTACTTTATGGATGTGATAACAGGGATTTTGTTCCAAACAGAGATGCGATAACAGATTTGTGGAAGTCACTTAAAGGACTAGGTGCAAACTTTATTGGAACCACACATATGACATTTTCAGCAGTTGCTGCAGATCCTACATTAATGCAACAAATTTCTCATGTAAATGGACAAGACCAATCAGGAAGATGGCTTGCAACGAATCTAGGAATTGAAACAGTTGCACCAGACATGGTAAAGAAACACCTGGGTGTTAAAACAAGACCATTCTCAACAGAGGAATGGGGCAGTGTAGTTAGAGAAGGTGCAAAAATTCTTAATGAAAATCACTGGTTCCCAGCTGCTACAATCATTATTGGCTGGCCAGATGAAACACCAGATGATATTCAATATACAATTGACATGATGAGTGACTTTAGAGAGATGGACTTTAGAGGATTGGTTGCACCATTATTGTATCAAGACTTTAGTGAAAAGAATTCAATGCACTTTGGAAACTTGAATGAAGCTCAATTCACATTATTTTGGAAATGTTGGGAAAACAACCTTCGTGTAATTAATGATATTATTCCAATTATTCTTAGAAACAAGACATACGGCCCACCAATGAAAGTTTTCATGTATGGAATTCTCAAAGCAGGAACTTGGGCAATTATGAGATATCTAAGAGGATTATGCAAGGATCTCTTCAATGGAAGAACACCAGACGAGATAATTGACAAATACGCTAGAAGTAGATCAGTATCTGCTCCTAAAATTCAAACAAAGAAATTATAGATTTTCTAAAGCTACGTCAGCAATAGTATTTCTTTTTGGTGTCAAAGATACAAAGTAAACTTTGTCTGCTCTTTCAATATTATCTACTTTTTTGTAAGATTTTGTAGGGACATCAAATTCGTAGATTCCAGGTTCCAATGAACCCTTGACATACAACATAAGATATGTTTCTCCAGTAGAAGGGCTAAGCGGAATGAAAGACATTACATGATCTTTGTAAGAATTAATTGGTATTGTATTTTTCATTGGAGGAGCAGCTGATGCCAAATACATGAAAAAGTCTTCAACAGAATCAAATTCCTCATATTCAATATGCATGAAATAAGATAATGTCTTTCAGTATAATAACCTAGAGTAATCTAGAAGGTTATTTTCGAGATTTGAGGGATTTGTGAACTTTGAATCCAATTAATGCAGGTGCTGCAATATACATTGCAAGGTTAAGTGCAATAACAGAGATTCCCAATCCTAATACT
This sequence comes from Candidatus Nitrosopumilus sp., assembly GCA_003702545.1. GTDB lineage: Archaea > Thermoproteota > Nitrososphaeria > Nitrososphaerales > Nitrosopumilaceae > Nitrosopumilus. Next base: position 11,812 of record REGK01000034.1, on the reverse strand, counting down.
TCAACTTCTGAACCATCTTCAGCTAATGTCATTATAGACAATGTTGAAATCATTGGGGTGATGAATGCTCTAACTACTTCTTGGAACATTGGATTCTCTCTTTCCCAATCAGCAATTGTTGGTGAGAATGAATAGTATAATTGGTTAAATCCAGTCATAAATGATGCACCAGATACAGTACTCATTACTGTGTTATCTCTAATTTCTCTTAAGAATTGGACTTGTGGTGCTAACTCAGTACCATATGCTGCAGTTGCAATCAAACAGCCACCGCCACTTGACTCTGGTTCATCAGTTTTGATTACTTGGCAAACACCATTTACTAATTCAGTTCCAGCTCCACATGTTGGTTCTGGTTCAGGCTCAGGTTCTGGCTCAGGTGTTGGTTCTGGTTCAGGCTCAGGTTCTGGCTCAGGTGTTGGTTCTGGTTCAGGCTCAGGTTCTGGCTCAGGTGTTGGTTCTGGTTCAGGTGTTGGGGAAGAAATAGCATTACCGCCAACATAATTTACTATAGCATCACCTTTAGTTGGCCCATAGAAGAAATTAACGGTGTATTCTCCAGCATTTTTCCATAGAGGGCCTCCGCCAACAAGATTTAATTCAAAAGTACCATCAGAACTTACACCACCCATTACTTGACCAATTTGCACGATGCTACTATCAGGAGATACAATTGTGAAAGTCAGAGCATGACCTGCATCTTCATAATCTACAATAGTTCCAGAGATGACAATGGGATCACCATTACCAACACTTCCAGAACTAGAAGAAGCTTCAATGAATGAGTTTGCTGCAAAAGCAGGACCTGTCATTCCAAAAGTCATTATAGATATAGCTAATAATGTAAATGCAAAGATATTTTTCATATTCAATTTGATTCATGGGTTGTCAGTATTTATGTATTTGATGAAAGAAAAATTGACCAGATTATATTCGAATTATACCTTTTTTGATCAAGTATTGGATCGATTTTAAAAATTCTTCTTGAGGGATCTGATTGTTGGCCCACCACTTAGCATTATTTTTTACCCAGTCCGGAATTACTTGTTCGGAGAAACTTCGTTCAGAAGGTTCAATGGAAATTATTTTGGTGTCAATCAAGTATTCTAGTCCGCCAATAAATTCACCATCAGAAATATCATCTAAAGACCACCAACGAGCATTATTTTTTACCCAGTCTGGGACATTTTCAGAAACAACATCAAATGAAAGGGTTCCAAGGTTTTTACCATCATATGAGAGATGCACAAAATATGTTCCAGGTAAAGTGTTTGCATGAACAGTAAACATAGAACTATAATCCCCACCATTACTTAGAGATACTCCAAAGTTTTGTTTTGTGCCATCAGGATTTGTAAGTTCTATAGATAAAGGAATACCTCGTTTATGATTCTCAATACTTCCTGTCAAAATGACTTCTTTAGAAATTCCAATTTTTGGGAGGTTCACTTTTTCAGGACTTAGTTTTGCAGGAGTGTAATAAGATATAGAAGATTTTGAATCAAGCAGACTGAAAATATTTTCATTTCCAAAATCATCACGAAAGTCATAGTAACGAACATCCAAACTTCCACCAGCAGTAGAGATTAGTTTTGAGCCTGTATTATCACAAATTTGAGAGGGCATCTTGAACACTCCAGTGAATATTCCAGTACTAGGGCCTGTTTCTACAAGTGTAAATCCAGTAGATGCCAAGCCACCATGTTCAACACCATTGACAACACATCGTTTGTAACGAATGTCTTTGAGTTTAACTTCTAACAAAATTTCCCCGTCTTTTCCAACAGTATCAACATTCTCAGAATTTGGATCATTAATTACTTGATAGATTTCAACAGTATCACTTTTCAAATTAAGATCAGAATCACTTAGTGTAATTGTAACTGGTTGGCCAAATCGAAAAGTCGTTGAAGTTGTAGAAACAGTTCCTGAATTTGTGGCAACATCAGATTTACTTGTAGTGGTTGTTGTTATACCAGCTGAATCTAAATCAGAATAAGAGATTGTAATGCCTTCTTCATCAATCAATCTATCAGTAATGATAATTTTTATTTCTTCATCAATAGTTTGTATAGTCTGAATAAAGTCAGTGTCAAGAATATTTAGTTGGTTTGTAGCTGCATATTCAAAAGTTCCTTCAAAGACAGATGAGTTATCGTGAGTCTCTTCTAATTCAAATCGGTAAATAGAATTATTTTTCCTATCATCATTTTCCAACCCAAAAGAAAAGAAGTCAAAAACTATTGGAAGTTTGTTTGATTCATTAGAAACTTTAACAGTATCTGAAGAATCAAAATCAATGATTAGAAAAACACTACCAGTTTTACCCCCAATATCTTCTACATCCCCATCATCAATCTGAATAAATCCTTGAGACGAAGTTACATCACCATCATCAGCAATTACAATCTGAGGAGAATCACGAGTTCCAAATGCAAGAGCAAATGTGGTACTACTAAAATCAGAAATTTCTAGTTCATTTTCAAGAGATCTTAAATCATAATTTATCCAGTTTGTTCCATTAGTGTTAGATGCTGAAGAATCAATAAGAGAGGATGTCAAAGATGAGGCAGAAATGCCCAGATTTATTGAAATCATTTCATAAGAGGCATCAGATACGTTTGAGGGGTCAATTAGTAAAACATCAGAATTTGTGTCAGGAACTGAAGAATTTGCATCATCACCATTTGGAATTTTGGGTGAAGTTGAATGAAATTCAACACTGTGAGCATGCTCCAAGGTAGTAGGATCACCGATGGTAATTGTAGGAATAATTGCAGAGTCCCTAAAAACATCAAGATCATCTCTTGCACCAGAATTGAGATTTTGATCAGGATCACTAAGCAATACTGGATATTCAGTACCAGGTCTTAGTGAGTCATCAGTACTAATTGTCAAAACAGGTTCTCCATCAAAAGATACAGAAGCAGTAGAGAATCCAGTAACAACTGAAATAGATTCTTTATTGTATGTTATTTGTCCTGTCTGACCTCGAGGTGCATCATCTAAGATTCCAATTACAGATTGATCACTAGAGTCAGAACTAGAGAAAATTCCAGAATTTGGCTCTTGTTCTACCAATGTGATGATTTGTGAGGAATCTTTTGTTTTATCATTTACACGAGAAACAGGTTGATCATTGTTAGTTTTCAATTCCATAATATTTCCAAGTGTCATAGTTAGTTTTCCATTATCTTCAAATCCTAAATTTGGGAGATGTGGGACAAGATCTACAAGTCCTATAGTTTCATGTGCGTCATTATTTCCAGAACTATCAAATGCTTGATAGAATGTTCTTGTTGTAGAATTAACATTGAATGTCCAAGAATCTTCATCAGTAGGATCTTGATTTAATTGAATATCACTAAGAGTAAGAAATACTTCAGAATTTTCAGGATAAAGGTCTCTGTCAAGTTCTAAGGAAATATTTTGAATTTCATCATAATCAAGAGATACTTGTTGCGATGGACCGCCAGGATTGTATTCAATTATTACATCGTCAAATGAATAAAGTTGGATTATTGGCCAGGCATCAGCATCTAATCCAATTTGACCAACAGACACATTGGAATTTGTGTTAATGGATTTTGCTTGTCTAACAACATTATTGAGATTTGTTGCATCAGTTGGAGAACCAGTACATTCACTAAATGAAGAATCGCCATTTGTAAAACCACTCAAACCAGTAGAATGGGGAACTGCAATACCATCAGTTTCTGAAAAAGAGGCCCCTAGTACAGAAGAGGATGTATCCCTACTACAGAAAACGCCAAAGTCCAATCCTTTACCAGCTAGGCCAACTGTAGCATCTGCAGTCTTTGCCTTGTCAACATTTGCAAAATATGCATACCAATGTCCATCTGAGGCTTGAACCATACGAAGTGTTTTGCCATTAAGAGTAACATCAGGTTCACCTTTGCCTTCATCAGTATCAGAGATATTGGAATCTCGAATAACTACTTCAATTACCATAGAACCTGCAAAAATATTACCAAATTCTGAATTTTCGGCAGAGACAGACAAATTTGGATTGCTAGATGCATCAACATCCATGAATGGAATTAGAATTAAAGAGAAAAATCCTAGCAAAAATAGCCAATTTTTATCCAATATCAAAAATGATGACTCTTTTCAAATAACATTATCGTAGAATTCCTTCTTAGAAACTTGTAATACATGATAGAAATGATTAGAAAATAAGAAAATGTTTGTGCAGAGAACCAGAGTATTACAGATTTCGCTTTTAGCTATTTTTTCAGCATTTTTAGTAGAATTGATTTTTGGTATTGTTTCTAACAGTCTAGCATTAATCACAGACAGCATTCATGCATTACTGGATAGTGTAGTTACTCTTGTGTTACTTTTAGCTGCAAGAATGGCAATCAAACCACCAGATGCTGAACACACCTATGGCCATGGGAAAATAGAATCATTAGGAGGGCTGATTGGAGGAATTGCAATTTTTCTGATTGCGTGTTTTTTCATTTACGAATCAATAAACAGAATACAAAGTCCACCACCAAACATACTACCCGGAATGTTTGCAATAATTGGTGGACTATATACAATAGGAATCGATATTTTTAGAATAATTCTTTTGAGAAGATCAATTCAAAAAATCGGAGGAACTACTCTCAAAGCAGATTTCTATCATGCATTTATGGATCTTGGTTCAACACTAGTTGCAATTATTGGAATTGTTTTAGTTTCTTATGGTTTGTATCACGGAGACTTTGTTGCAGCACTGATTTTAGGAGGATTGTTGGCAGCACTCAGTGTAAAACTGATTTACAAAACAGCATTAGATTTGACAGATATTATTTCACCAGAACTCGTCAAAAATGTTAGAGACATTGCATCATCAACTCAGGGAGTAATTAGTGCAGATCCAATACTAATGAGAAGATCAGGAGATACGATTTTTGCAGATGTAACAATATCATTAAGAGGAGACTCTAGTTTTGACAAGGCACATGAGATAAGCAGTAAGGTAGAAAAAAATATCAAAAATAAGATTCCTAACGCATCAATTACTATTCATTTTGAGCCTGATTGGGAAGATGTTCCACTGGATGCAAAAATTATGGATATTGCAAAAAGTGTAGAGGGAGTAAAAGGAGTACACAATGTTAGCACTCACAAAACCAAAGGAAAGACATTCTCAGATTTGCATGTGATGGTCGATAGAGAGAGAAATCTATCATCAGCTCACAAAATCTCTGAAATCATAGAGCAAAAAATCCAAGAGGGTATTCCAGAGATAGAGCATGCCACAATTCACCTGGAACCATTTGTTACAGTTCCAGAAAATTTTAATCTAGAAGATAAGATCACTGAGGAAAAAATTAAGATGATTTTAGAAAAATATTCTGAGATCAAAAAAATTGGAAGAATAGTATCATTGAACTTTGAGAATATTCTCAAAATAGATATTGATTGTTCATTTGACAAAGAATTATCAATTGAAAAGGTTCATGACTTGACATCAGAGATTGAACATATCATAAGAGAAGAAATCAAAAATGCGGTAATTACAATTCATCCAGAACCAGAATGAAAATCTAAAATCTGATCAACTTGTTGAGTAATACTTTGCCTTTTTTTGTCCTAGAATAGTTAGGTTCAGATTTCCTTGAACATCCTGTTCTACAAACTTTTTTTCTTGAATAAATTCACTTAATTTTTTGGAATAATCAATTGTCCATCCTAAATCATTTGATAAAGTTGAAGCAGATACTTGACGATTAGCATTAATCTCATCATGAATGAAAGTCAATACTATTGCCAAATCTATTTCAAACCTTTGTTTTGAAATACGTCTCCATCTATTAATCAAGCCTCTATTTGGTGCAAATACCCAGATTAATCCGAATATTGCACCAGATATGGTAGCCATTGAACCTGCTATTGAAACATCAAACAAGACTGCAAATAGATATCCAGCAATAGCACTAATGATTCCCAGAGTTACAGATAGCACCATCATATGAGATAATCTTTCAGTTAGTAGATAGGCTCCAGATGCAGGAACTATGAAAAATGCAATTACAAGTATTGCTCCAACAGATTCAAAAGCAACAACAGCAGTAGTAGCAACCATTATCATTAACAAATAATGAACCAGCATAGGCATCAATCCAACACTTACTGCAACTGAAGCATCAAAAGTACTAATTTTCAATTCCTTATACAAAATTGCAATAAAAGCAATGTTTGCAATTGCTAAAACACCAAGAACCCAAAGGGATTTTGATCCTATGTTAACTTCATCAAGATACAAGGTATCAAATGGTACAAATTCAATTGAACCGTACAATACATGTTGTACATCTATGTGTACATTGCCAGCTTGTGTAACAAGTATCACACCAATTGCAAAAAGAAATGGAAAGACAATACCAATGGAACTATCTTTTTTTAGCTTGCCTGAACGATAAAGCATCTCTACGATTGAAACGGTCAAGATACCAGATAATACACCACCAACTATGACAGGAATAGTTTCTCGACCTCCAACCATAAACACGGCAATAACTATTCCTAGCAATACAGCATGACTTATGGCATCAGACATCATTGCCATCTGTCTTAATACTAAGAACGTACCAATGGATGCACAATTTGCGGCAACCAATATGGCAGTTCCAATAATAATTAGATCATTAGATATCTCTATCAATTCGAATTTTCTCCTGTAGCAGTACTGATTTCATTCAAGTTACTCTGACGTTGCTTTCTCTTGCGAAGATATTGGAAAAGATACCCATTTTTTGGAGAAAAGAATAGAGAAATGCCCAATATTGCAGTAATTGTAATTACAATAACAGGGCCTGTCGACATTCCTTCTGTTGTACTGCTTATCATAGAACCAATTACGCCGCTTATACCTCCAAAGATTGCAGAGAGAATCAACATGTTTTTCAAACTAGATATCCATTGTCTTGCTGCAGCAGCTGGAGCTATGAGCATGGAAACCATTAAGACTACACCAACAGTATGTAGGCCAATAACTACTGCTACAACAATTACAGATGTCAGTAATGCACTAAGATATTTTGTTGGAAAACCCATGCTTTGACCAAATGCACTATCAAATGTTGCAATTTTGAGTTCTTTGAAAAAGATTATCAAAACTACAAAACATCCTGCTGCCAAAATTCCCAGATTGATTACATCTGTTTCTATCAAGGCAGATGCTTGTCCAAAAAGAAATCTATCCAACCCACCTTGACTTGGACCTCCAATACTCTGCAGATATGTAAGAAGAACAACTCCTAGTCCAAAGAAAACTGAAAGAGTAATCCCAAGTGCGGCATCCTGTTTAATTCTCGTTGTACTTGTAATTGCCAATGTAACAATACCGCCAAACCATGCAAACACTGCAGCTCCCAACATCAAGAGCATAGAATCTTTTGTTCCAGCAAAAATATACGCAAATCCAATTCCGGGCAATGCAGCATGAGATAATGCATCACCAAATAGGCTCTGTTTTCTAAGAACAGTAAAACACCCCAAAGCACCGCTAGTTACACCCAAAATAGTAGAACCAAGCGCAACATATCTGAGAGTATAATCAGTAAAAATTCCGAAAAAGATTACCAGTATTTCTTCTATAACCATTTTGCATCTATTGTATTATTGAATTGACATACGTTGTTTTTCCTGATACGCAATATCCAAATTTTCTTTTGTGAATACTTCTTTTATTGGTCCAGCAGATATGAGATTTCTATTTAGTAAGACAACCCAATCAAAGTACTTGTCTACAGTTTGCAGATCATGATGAACCATCACGATTGTTTTTCCTTCTTTTTTTAGATCCTCGAGAATTGAGAGTATTGTCTCTTCAGTAATTGCATCAACTCCGTTTAATGGTTCATCCATAAGGAAAATTTGAGGATCTTGTGCCAAAGCTCTTGCGACAAATACTCTTTGTTGTTGACCTCCAGACAACTGGCCAATTTGTCTATCTGCATAATCTTTTAACCCAACTTTTGCCAAACATTCTCTTGCTTTCTCCCTTGTTTGAGAATTAGGACGACGTAACCATCCAAGTTTTCCATAAAGCCCCATTTCTACAACATCTAATGCATCAGTAGGAAAATCCCAATCAACAGTTCCACGTTGTGGAACATAAGCCACTTTGCTTCTTTGTTTTGAGTATTGTTTTCCGTAAATGCTTACTTTACCTGCAGTGATTGGAACCAATCCCATTACTGCCTTTATCAGAGTAGATTTTCCTGCACCATTTGGTCCAACAATTGCAATTAGTTTTCCTTCTGGTAAGTTTAGATCTATATTCCATAATGCGGGTTCAGCTCGATAAGTAACAGAGAGGTTTTTGATTTCAATTGGAATAGTTTGTTCGTTATTCATGTTTTTTCGAACCGATTTTTGCTCCATCATTTCAATGCATTTACAATTGTCTCAACGTTGTGTGTAAATGCCCCAACATAGGTGCCTTGACTTGTTCCTTTCCCGCCTATTGCATCTGAAAATAACTCCCCACCAATCACAACATCATGTCCCCTATCTTGAACTGCAGCAGTTAGAGCCTCGATTGTTGCAGGAGAAATAGAAGTTTCTACAAATACGGCTTTAATCTTTCTCTCAGATATTTCATCAGCCAAATTTTGGATCTCTCTTATTCCAGCCTCACTATCAGTGCTCCAGCCCTGAATTGCCATCTCCTCTAAACCATAGGCATGACCAAAATACTGAAATGCATCATGAGCAGTTACAAGAACTCGTTGTTCTGGAGGAATAGAGTTTATCATCTCTAGGCTATCTTGATCAAGTTTTTCTAATTGGATCAAATATTCTTGAAGATTTTTTTCGTAGATGTGAGAATTTTTTGGATCATGTTCACTCAATCCAGTAGCAACAACTTTAGCTGCTTCCATCCATAATTCTGCATCCCACCAAATATGAGGATCAAAATGACCCTCATTGTCAAGAGATAACAGAGATTCATTTGGAATATTTTCAGATACTGCCCATACTGCAGTTTCCTCTCTTCCTATTTTTACAAAGATATCACCTATTTTGCCTTCCAAATCTAAACCATTGTAAAATACAATGTCAGCATCCTGAAGTTTTTTTACATCATTTGCACTAGGTCGATACAAGTGTGGATCAACTCCAGGTCCCATTAGTCCTATAACAGAAACATGATCTCCACCAATATTTACAACAAGATCGGTTACAACATTGGTAGTAGTTGTAACCGTAATTGTTTCAGTGTTATCAGTAGATGGATCTACATCATTGAGAATAATTTCATTAGAATTGTTGTTTGAAGTAAAAATAATAGAGGATAATCCTGCTATGATTGCGACAATTGTAATTGATGCGATAATGATTGGCTTTTTCATTTCTGAGAAAAAATCAAGATTAGTTTATTTAAATTTAACCTAAGCTAACTTTCTTAGCCTAATCTAACTTTGTTAAACAAGTCTAAATTTTAAAATTAGAAAACTAGGTTTAAAGTAAAGAAAAATACGTCAAGAATATGCAAAAGGCTGGAATCATTCTAGTATCTTCAGGTGCATTAATCGTAATTGGATTAATCTTACTTGCAGTTGGAAACCAGATAATTCTAGAAGGAGTCTTTCAAGGTAATGGCAAAATTAATTCCAGTCAAGATCTGACCATATTAGGAGAATTTAATTCAGAAGCATCATCTATAGGGGTTTTTGCAGTACAGGTAATGGAGTTTAAAGAAAATACAGTTTCAGCCAAAATATTAGATCCGTTTGATAATCAAATAGCATCAAAAAATGTAGATGAAGAAACTATTGAAGAAGAATTTGATATCATAGACACAGGGTCTTACAAACTACTCATTCAAACAAACTCTAATGAAGATATCCAAGTGTTTGGAGCAATAGGACCACTTCCAGATGCAGGAAAGAAATCACTTAGTTTTATTTCAGCATATATTTTGATTATTGGAATGATTGGACTGGTAGGTTCTGGAATTTACAAAATTAAAAGTAAGAAAAAATCAATTTAGATAACTATCCATCTTTTCAAGACTACTAATGGTTTGATCAAAGTTTTCACTACTTTCAACAATACTAGTAAGTTTTTCAGAATTTGCAGACAGAATAGTTTCCCCATCAGTTTTTTTTTCGATAAATTTATGCTCTATCAGATAAGACATTCTTTCCAAGACTTCAGATTCAGGAATAGAAGCTTTCTCGGCCAAAAATGAACATGTTTTTTCACCGTCTTCTAATTCTGCTAGAATTGAAGAAGTTACTGGATCAAACATACAATCTACAACTTTTTCGCGATCAAAAGTGTCATTCATTTCATTAGAAATTAGAATATTGAAAGTTATAACTTTTCAAAATTCAATAAGATAATTAAGAAAAAAGCCCATACCACAGTATGCAAAAACTTTGTGGAAATGATCCAACAGGAAAAGGGGAGCATTGTTTCTGTATAGATATTGACGCTCAAAGAGGCGTAAAAAAATGCTGCCAGTGCAACCAATGGAACGTACAAGGTAATGACTGGACAAAAGATGAGGATTTTAGATAATAAAGCAGATTGATAGCCACGATCAAGCATAAATTACACAAAACGTGAAAATTTACCCAAAATGATGCCTAGCATGGTTTTTATCGGGGTTTCCTTGAATTTTGGAATACTTGAGCACTCAAGAATATAGACACATTGTTAGGATTGTGGGAAATGATATCCCAGGAGAAAGAAAAATTCTCGTGGGCCTCACTCAGATCAAAGGTATTGGATATAACTTTGCTATAGCAATTTTAGACACACTAAAAATTGATTCAAATTCCAACATTGGTCATCTCACTGATGAAAATGTTCAAGCAATTGAAAAACTGATTTCAAATCCAACTGAGAGTAACTTTCCAACATGGTTCCTTAACAGAAGAAAGGATATTGAAACAGGTAAAGATTTGCATTTGTTAACATCAGATATTCCATTTACATTAAGAAATGATATTGAAAGGGAAAGAGTTACTGCAAGTTGGAGAGGTTATCGTCATCTTAGCGGTCTCAAAGTAAGAGGACAAAGAACTAGAACATCTGGAAGAAAAGGTGGAGCAGTTGGTGTCGCAAAAGGCGGCATGGCAGCTCCTGCAAAGAAATCATCTTCTGATGCTCCAGCAGCTCCAACAGCAGCCGCAGCTCCAACAGCAGCCGCAGCTCCAGCAGCAGATGCACCAGCTCCAGCAGCAGAGGAGAAAAAAGAATAGGTGTTTTGAATGGGAGATCCAAAATATCCACGTAGAGTTTGGAGAAAACCAAAGAGACCTCTTAATTATGAATTAAAAATGGAAGAGTTGAAAACTCTTGGAACATTTGGATTAAGAACTAAAAGAGAATTATGGAAAGCACATACTGAATTATCCAGAGTAAGACAACAAGCAAGATCATTGCTTTCTTTAAGACAAGAGGTAAGGGCAGAAAAAGAGCCAATTTTGATGAAGTCATTAGCAAGAATTGGATTAGTTAGTGCGGATTCAACATTAGATGATGTACTTAACTTGACTGCACATGATTTACTTTCAAGAAGACTACAAACTATTGTTACAAAGAAATTAGGATTCAAAACACCATATCAAGCAAGACAAGCAGTAATTCACGGTCACATTATGATTGGTGAAAGAAAAGTAGACATTCCATCATACACAGTAACAGTAGAAGAAGAAGAAAGTGTGCATTTTGCACCAGAATCAAAAATTCCAGCAATGTTAGAAAAGACAAAAACAGAAACGCCTGAAACAGTAACAGAGGCTCCTGCTGAAGAGAAAGTTGAGGCTCCTGCTGAAGA
>REGK01000005.1 GCA_003702545.1 Candidatus Nitrosopumilus sp. | reverse complement strand
GTAACAACTGATAGTACATTCCTAGACAGACAATATACTGTATTTGGAGAGGTTACTGAAGGTATGGATGTGGCCGATAAGATTGTGAATCTTGATAGAGATGGCAATGATTGTCCTTTAGAAAAAGTAGAAATGACTCATGTCACAGTGAGTGAATAATGAAGAAGATTTTAGTAGGTTTTTTTGCTTTAATAATACTCATTTCCTCACCAGAAGTTTTTGGGCAAGAATCATTTCAAGAAATAGAACAAAAATCAGTAACAATAACAATCGACAACGAGGGAAATGTCAAAGTTGTTCATGAACTCAGAAATTCAAAAGATGCAAGTCAATTAACTTTTGTAGATGGGAATGTATCAAATGTGAAATTCATTAAATTTGGAATAGAAGAATCAGTTCCAGAAGCTGAAGGTACAAAAAATATTGTATTCCTTCCAAATCAAGGAGATCTTCTTGTAACTTATGATCTTAAAGATGTACTCTTGGAGAAAAGTGGTGTATGGACATGGGATTTTTTGTATCTAGAATCAACTGCATTCATTTTCCCTGAAGAAGTTGATCTGTTATTTGCAAATGAACGTCCAGTTTTTCTTGATGATAAAAAAGGAATTGCATGTCACGGATGCCAAATGCTTTTAGAATATTCTATAGACGAATCAAGGATTTATCAAAATGTAAAGTGGGAAGAAAAAGAATTCACAGTAGAAATAAGAAATCATAATGGCGTTGAGAAGTTTGTTTTTGATCAACCATCAAAAAGTATTACATTTGACACAATTGGAGAAAATAGATTTGTTACAACTATAATTCCTTTAGAATTACTATGGGAACCTTATACAGTATTTCTTAATGATGAAGAAATTCCATCTCGTCAACATATCAATAATGGGACACATGTTTGGCTAATTATCAATCCAGAGACATCAGGACAGATCAATATTATAGGAACAACGGTAGTTCCTGAATTTTCAATGATGATCCCATTAATCATAGGATTTTTTGTAATTCTAGCCTTACCTTTTATGAAGAAATTTAGTCTCCACTAGAGCCACATGAACAAAATCCATACTCATCTATTCTAACTTCACAAACAGGGCATTTTTCACCATAATCTACTTCCCACGGTTCTTTTCCAAATAGTCTAAAATGATCATCAATTTCAATTGGAATTTCTCGTTTCTTTTCCAATAATTTGTATAGGTCCTGCAACTATACATACATTATCGGAGAAAAATAATGAAGATTGAATGTGGATGTCATTGTATTAAATGTAAAAGTACGAATCTTGAGTCCTATAGAATTGGAGAGATAGAAAAAGACGGTTATTTTGACATGCATCATACCTGCAATGAATGTAATACACATTTTGATCATTTAGATGGGGAGATTTTTTCTAGTTGTGAAAAATGTAATTTCTCTAGTTAGCCACTAGAGATTCTTTAACAAAGTACTGAGTTCTGTTCTCACTAGAATTTTTCAACATTTCTTTGTTTGATGCCATTTTTGCCAATACTTTTGATACATCAAGTGGACTTGCAGACCAACCATATTCACGTAATTGTTCAACAGTTTCTGTAACTGTTCTAGGAGAATCAAAGAATCTACTAGTTTCTAAAATACGTAGTTTTGATTTTACTTCATTTGGAGCAACATGTGTTGGTTCATTAAATTCTGGTTCGAATATTTCTGCATCCTCAAGGGACTCCAATCCAGATTGAACAGGAATTTCAGGAGTTGCAACAGGTTCAGTTTCATAAACAATTTTAGCATGATTTTCAGGTAAATGACTTGAGATATTTTCAATAACTTCACCTAATGTTTGATTATCAACATAGAAATCTCTAGAATCAACCTCAATTTCATTCTCGCCTAGTTTGAGCTTTATTCTAGCCATCAACAAATAATCATGTAATTTTCATTTATTCTGTTAGCTCTAAGGAGGTTTAAGAGTAGATCAAATCTTTTACACAATTTATTGGGATTATTTCCCTATTTAGTTAAAATGTAATTTTCTTAAAATCAATCATGAATTCATCAAAGAAGGGAGGATTAGTTATTCTATTCATTCTAGGAATGAGTATTTTCGGCTATTCACAGTATGCCTCAGCATCTCAAATAGGGATAAGCATTACACAAAGTGAGTTGCTAAGTGATAGCGAAAAAGGTTCAGAATACAATATAGAATTGCAATTTACAAATCCGTCATTATTAATACTAACTTCAGGCACAACTGAATTCTTTGTTATTGCAGATGAACAAATGGTAGGGAAAGGTCAGTTAGAATCATTCACCTTACAACCTCTAGACAATACTTACGTAAAGGGAACTTTTCAGACAGATGCAGAAGGTAGTAATGCCCAATCAGTAAAAATTACAGGTGTAACAAAATATGATGTAGCCTTTACATCAATTGAAATTCCATTTGTATACTATCCAACAGATGAGCAGGCAAGAGAATTTATACATCAAGATTAGTTTCTTCACAAATGCTTACAGTTTTTGGTTCAACTGCATTAGATACAATTAGAACGCCCAAAAAAACACTCAAAAATGTTTTAGGTGGTGCTGCAACTTTTGCTGCAATTTCTGCAAGTAATTTTGTAGATACTGGATTAATTGCAGTTGTAGGAGAAGATTTCCCAAAACAGCATCATAAAACACTATCAAAATATCTTGATTTAGAAGGACTATCAATTAAAAATGGAAAAACATTTCGTTATGATGGAAAATATGATGATACATTAAGTACTAGATCAACACTAAAAACTGAACTAAATGTTCTAGCAGATTTCAAACCTACAGTACCAGAAGCATATAGAAAGTCACAATTCGTTTATCTTGCAAATAATGATCCTGAGCAAAATACTGCACTAATCAAAGAGTTTGACAAAGTAAAATTCTCAATGTGTGATACAATAGACTTTTGGATATCTACTAAAAGAGATGCCGTAATCAAAATGATAAAATCTGTAGATGCAGTTGTGATTAATGATGAAGAAGCCAAACTTCTCACAAAAGAGTTCAACTTGATAAAATGTGCAAAGAAGATGATGCAGTGGGGTGCAAAATATGTTATTATTAAGAAAGGAGAACATGGCTCACTCATGTTCTATGATGATGTAATATTTCCAACTGCTGGCTTTTCATTAGAAGATGTAGTAGATCCTACAGGTGCAGGAGACTCTTTTGCAGGTGCCATGATAGGTTATCTTGCAAGTAAAAAATCAACCAGTCTTTCAGAGATCAAGAAAGCAGTAGTTTATGGTAATGTGTTAGGTTCATTTGCCGTTGAAAGATACGGATTAGATGGATTGTTGAAGATCAAAAATGGAGACATTACAAAAAGAGTCAAGATGTATGAAAAAATGATCAGATTCTAAAAAGACTTAAGTTCAATAATTTCTCAAATTAATTTATCATTGTCGCAAGAAGTAAGTGGAGACAGACTAGATACTATTTTCCAACTTCAAAAAGGATTATCAGAAATGATGAAACTTGACAGATATCCAAAAGATGCAGAAGGTAGAGTATCTGCGTTATCTACTGCAATAATGCATGAAGCAGTTGAACTACAAAGAACTACCAACTGGAAATGGTGGAAAACTCCAACAAAATTCAATGAAGATGAAGCAAGAGAAGAATTAATCGATATTTGGCATTTTGTAGTTCAGGCATCACTTGAATTGAACCTCACCCCTGATGATATCGTAGCTGAATACAAAAAGAAAAATGAAATCAACAGAGAAAGACAGAGAAATGGGTATTAAGAAATCTCAATTTGTTCACGGATTACTTTGAGACTGGTTTTATCAATTAAATCAATAATTGTAATGTTTTTTTGAAAATAGTTTATCATATCTTTTGAAACTGTAAGATAAGGATCAGGACTAACAGAATTAATTATTCTAGAGTTTTCATCTATTCCATTCTTGTGCAATTGTAATAATGAATGTCCGGATTTATGACCCCAAACTTCTTTTCCACAAAGAATTATTCTTTTAATGTTCTTGTTTTCATAAACGTATTGTATCATACTATCAATTCCCTTGTTCTCTGAAAATAGTCTACCAATAATTGCAACCTGTGACAATATTCCTGAATCCTTCAAATCATCTAGTAATGATATACTTGCAAGCGTGCAAATTGCAGTTTGTGAATTAGGATTACCAGAGTAAAATTCCTGTTTTATAGGCAGAACAACCTTACAGATTTCTCCAATTATGTTTCCAAGGCTATTCATTTACCAAATCACGCACAGTTTTTGCGATATATTCAACGTTTTTAGCAGATACATTTGGATGAACAGGCAAGGACAAAACGTGTTTTGATGCCCAATCAGTATTTGTTAATTTTGATTTTACTTTGTAAATAGGAATTTTATGAACAGGGATTGGATAATAGACTGCAGCTCCGATTCCTTTTGAATTTAATTTCTTTAAAATTAAATCTCTGTTTTTTATTGCAATAGTGTATAATGACCAATTGAATTTTTCATTTTTTTGTTCAAAGGGAATTTTTATTTTTGTATCAGATAATAAATCAGATAATAGTTTTGCATTACGTCTTCGTGATTGAATGAATTTTGGTAATTTTTTAATTTGAATTTTAGCTATTGCAGCATTAATTTCAGGGAGTCTTAGATTTAATCCAAATATTTTGGAATCATATCCCTTAACCATACCGTGATTTCTTATCATCTGTAATTTTTCATAGAGTTTTTTGTTGTTAGTAACTATCACCCCACCTTCTCCAGAAGTTATGACCTTTCCAGGATAGAGACTATAACATCCAAGTTGAAAAAATGTTCCAGTCTGTTTTCCTTTAAAAGTTGAACCAAGTGATTGTGCAGCATCTTCAACCACTGAAAGATTGTGTTTTTTTGCAATCTCTTTTATTCTATCAAGTGATGATATATGACCATACAAATGGACAGGCATTATTGCTTTAGTTTTTCTCGTAATTTTTTTTGTAATTGACTCAGGATCAATTGTAAAGTTTTCTTTTAAGATATCCGCAAAAACAGGTTTTGCCCCAGTAGATGCAATAGCATTTGCACTAGCAACAAATGTAAAAGAAGGTACAATGACTTCATCTCCTTTTTTGATATCAAGTGCATATAGAGCTGCTTGTAATGCAGCAGTACCAGAATTTACTGAAATAGCATATTTGGCTTTGACAAAGGATCTAACTGATTTTTCAAATTCCTGTACATTTTTTCCGCCATCCTTTGAGGCTGAAGTAAGTCCTCCTGATTTCACTACTGAGACCACAGCTGAAAGTTCTTCTTTACCTAAAATAGGCGTGTTAATTGGAATTTTCACAAATTTTGTCCTTAGAACTAGTGTAT
Organism: Candidatus Nitrosopumilus sp.; assembly: GCA_003702545.1. Taxonomy (GTDB): domain Archaea; phylum Thermoproteota; class Nitrososphaeria; order Nitrososphaerales; family Nitrosopumilaceae; genus Nitrosopumilus. The sequence continues at coordinate 37,395 of REGK01000005.1, read as the reverse complement.
AAAGACAATTACTACGCATGAATTTTTATATTTCAAAATTTGGCAATCGGCATAATGAAATCACGTCATCTAGAAAAAACAGACAAAGGATACAAAGTTTTTCTGTATATTTTCTATATTTGTGGATTCATCATGAGTTCATCATTAATTTTTGGCGTTTATGTTACGATGATTGAGTGGATGGAAAATGGAACATATGTGATGGGAGAAGCCATACACAATACAACTATTCCGTTTGAAAATTTTGCAAGAGTGTCAACATGGATATTTTTCTCTACAATAATTGGATGGTATTGTGTATCTAGAATAGGTTGGAGAAGAACTGCAGGAAATAAAATTGTTGGAACAAGAATGGCATTATTACAACTAATGTTGTTAGGATTTTCAATTATCACATTGTTTGAAGTAATGTACAACTTTTCAGTATTAACTGCACAGATTTCCGCAGGAATAGTTAACGGAGTGTTACCAGATATTGATAAATTATCAATTGCATATCCAGATCCTGAACGGCCTTGGAATACAATTTTTGCAATCAAAATGTTTCTAGCAGCATTCATCATCAGTAGTCATGCATTCTATCTCAGTACCAAACCTAGAAAGTCATTGGATGAACCACAAGATTAAGTTTTTTGAGAATTTTAAGACCTTTTTTGTAATATCATGTAGTAAAAGAATGGAATTGTTTGGTGAAAACAAAAATGAATTAAAGTAAAAAAATGTGGAACCATACTTTCAGATTCAGAGAGATTAAAGAACCATCAGGAAATAGCACATAACAGAAAAAATGAAGAGTTTGTGGAACAGAATTTAACACTCAGCAAGATTTGAGAAAACACAAAAAAGTTGTAAATAAATTTAGTTATTCTGAAAGTCCTGATTCATATTTTGGGGGTCGTTTAAGGGCTTTTTCTATTGCTTCTAGATTTTTTATTTCGTTTTTTGAGTTCATAGTCAAGGTTTTGACCATTTCTGTGCCTAATTGTACAGATTGTTCAGGTAATGTTTCTAAGAATTTTTCAAGACCTTTTTTGTAATTTTCAATTAATTCTAGTCCTTCTTCAAGAGTCATAACAATAATTGATCTAACAACTATTCAAAGGTTCTAATTTTTCAAAAATTCTTTGAATAACTTTATACGTTTACCACTCAAAAGTTGATTTGATTTGGACATAACTGAAAAAGTTGATTTAATTGAAAGACCACCAACTGAAGAAGTTGTTACACGTGATGAGTTAACTGAATTATTCAAAACAAATTCATCTCCAAAGCATTACATTGGCTTAGAGATTTCTGGTTTCTTACATCTAGGTAGTCTAATCAGTACAGGATTCAAAATTAATGATTTTGCAAAAGCTGGTGTAAAGTGCACAATATTTCTTGCAGACTGGCACACACTAATCAATGATAAATTAGGAGGAGATTGGGAAACAATTTCCAAAGTTTCAAAATATTATCAAGACGCTTTCAAGTTAGTTTGTCCTGATGCTGAAATCGTTTTGGGATCAAAACTTTATGAAGAAAAAACAGAGTATTGGTCAGAGCTTGTGAAATTTACAAAACACATGTCATTAGCTAGAACAATGAGAACTTTAACAATTATGGGACGTTCTGAAAATCCTAAAAATATAGACGTTGCAAAGTTACTTTACCCAGCAATGCAAGCAGTTGATATTCATTCTTTGGGAGTAGATATTGCACATGCAGGAATGGATCAAAGAAAAATCCACATGCTAGTCAGAGAAATATTTCCTAAAATGAAATGGAATGTGCCAGTAGCTGTGCATCACAAACTATTGCCAGGTCTATCCAAGCCTGCAGATACGAGTGATTCACAAGTTTTAGGGAAAATGAGCAAATCTGATCCAAATTCAGGAGTTTTCATTCACAATACTGATGAAGAAATTAAGAAAAAGATGAACAAAGCCTGGTGTGAAGAGGCAAACATACAGAATAATCCACTATTAGAAATTGCAAAAACAGTAATTTTCCATGAATTCAATGAGATGAATGTAGAAAGGCCTGAGAAATTTGGAGGAAATGTATCATATCAAGATTATAATCAACTTGAAACTGATTTTGTTGAAAAAAAATTACATCCAGGAGATTTGAAGCAGGTAGTTGGAAATTATTTGGTGAAAATAATCTCTCCAATTAGAGACAAGCTTAATCTTACTGAAGAACTGTATGAGGCAATTAAGAAAAGTTACTGAACTTTAAGATCTGGATTAGTTTGTTCTTCTAAATTATATTTTGATTTGTATCCTCTTGGATTTATCATCAAATCTTTGTAAGAATATGTAGATGAATTTCCTACAATTACAGTACTAGTCATTCCTAATTTGTCTGAATGGTTTGGCAGATTTTCTAAATCAGTTATCACAATTGATTCAGATTCTCTATATGCACTAACAATAATTGCAACAGGTGTTGTAGGTTTTCTGTATTTTAATAGAATTTTTCTAGTATCTTGTAACTGATGAACTCTTTTCTTACTAGCAGGATTGTAAATCACAAGAACAAAATCACCTTTGGCTGCAGATTCTACTCTATTTTCAATAACATCCCATGGAACTAACAAATCACTCATACTTACTACTGCAAAATCAGACATTAGTGGTGAGCCAACAATAGATGCACAAGAATTTAGTGCAGATACGCCTGGAACTACTTCTACCTGAAGTCCATCTTTTGGATCCCAACCGCTCTCAGCTAGAGTTTCATAGATTAATCCAGCCATTCCATAAATTCCAGGATCTCCACTAGATACAAGAGATACAATTTTTCCGGACTTTGCTAGATCAATACATTGATGAGCTCTTTCAACTTCTTGAGTCATTGCATAACGATAAACTGTTTTTCCTTCAATAAGATCTGAAACTAAATTTACATATGTTTCATAACCAATAATGATATCACTTTCACTGATTATTTCTTTTGCTCTAAATGTCATATGATTATTATTTCCAGGACCAACACCAACAATGTTCAATTTTCCAGTCAAATTTACAAGAAATCATCTTGCAAGTAATTTATCCCTTTAGTGAATTATTGAAAGGGATCAATAAATGGGCAATTTACTATATGATCACTATTGGTTGGTCGTGCTATGCTGACAGTAATTTCATCATCTGCTCTGAATGAATCAATGTCAGATTTTGTTTCGAGAATTTTTGCATTTTCTGAATCATTCCATTCAATTAGATAGATTCTCCATATTGGACTGTAATTCTTATCACCTAATGCAGCTCCGGCAATTCCAGCTTGAAATCCTAATGGACCTGTGCCTTTAATTCCATTTTTGAATTGGAAAAGATCAACTGCTCCTGAATGAGCAATCAAATTTGCTAAAGTGGGAGACGAAGTCACTCCCATCATTTCTGCAGGACCAGAGGGAGTTGCATCAGTTACAATATAGTAAATTGTTCTTCCATCAGGTCCCCAACCTCTATGAGCAACAAATGTGACAGTCATTTCTTCTTCATTAATTTCAGTAATTTGGCCTCCACCATATGGCATATCATCAGTTATTTCTTTTTCTGAACGTACTTGCATTTGTCCATCAGGCCATACAATATGTGGAGTATTGAGTACAATTCCTGTTTCATTGAATTCAATTCTTCCACCTTCTTCAGCTGCAATTACATCTGTAGCAGATTCAAAGACAATCTCTTTTTGACCTATCTTCCATGTTACTTCTATTACAGAAGATAAGGCACTGTATTGTGATTTTTGTTGAGGGGTATTAGAGAATACTTCGTTTTGGAATCCATAAAGCCCATTTCCTTTAACTCCATTTTTGAAAACGAATATTTTTTGAAGAGCATCTTCTGGAACATCAGTCAGAACAGGTGCAAATTCTACATTCCATTCTTGTTTTTCTGATAATTCCTTTACATATTCTTCATCACTTCCATCAGTAATAATATACAAAACTTTTTCACCACCATAGATTCCTTCATGCAATGGAATTGTAGCTGGAACATTTGCTCTTGAAAGTAATGAGGTTGGTTCTTCTTTTTCTAACTCAATTTTTTGCATAATGACTTCAGTTGGTTGCCCTCTAATCCATCCATCAACACTTACAGTTGAAGTAAATGGTTTAGAATTTGGCGAGTGTAATCCAAGTGCAGCTCCTGTAAATTCAAAAGAACCAGATCTTTCTTGTAAATCAATTAGAGATAGTCCATAAACAGTTTCTCCATCGATGGTCCAGGTAGGTTGTCCTTTTGCATCATTTGAGTTAATTTCATGCAATACAACAATCTGAACAGGTTCACTTGATGTAAATGTCATAGAACCATCATAAATTGTTCCTTCACTAGGCGACAAAATTAATGATAATTGATGATTTTCATGTCCCTGACCTGGATCTTGAGAAGATGTAATAGTTTGCGTAAAATGTATTTTTTTTCTAGAACCTGCATCAGCAAACTGATCTGATAATGAGGAAACAGTCATTATACTTGTTGCAAAAATTCCAATTATCAATATGGCAATTAATTTTCTCAACAAATCTAATTGAGATTATTCCCTTAAATGATTTGTCTTAATTGATTTTGTCTAATTCAAATGCATCATGTAATGCACGAACAGCTGCATTTGTATCAGAATTTTTAACAACAAAGGCTAGATTCAGTTCTGATGAACCTTGTGTAATCATTGAAACATTTACCTTATTTTTCTCAGCTGCGCCAAACACTTTGGAAGCAACACCTACAGTTCCACGCATTCCGGAACCAATAAGTGCAATAATTGCTACATTTGTTGTTACTTCTAGTTTCTTGATTATTTTTCCTAAAAGTTCCATTTCAAGTGAACTTACTGCTTTGTCAAGATCACCGTTCTTTACTACGATTGTTATACTAGATTCTGATGGATTCTGAGATATCATCATTACATTGATTCCAGCTTTTGCTAATGTTTCAAAAATTTTTGCAGCAGTACCAGGAGTTCCAACCATACTACCACCTTGAATATCAATTAACCCATTGTTTCGTACATTACTAACACACTTTACGGTATTTTTTACAGAAGATGACGGAGAAGCTGTAACTAAAGTTCCTTCATTTTTCACATTAAACGAACTTCTAATCTTCATTGGAATTTTCTTTGATAGTAGAGGCTCAAATGTGCGTGGATGGATCTGTTTTGCGCCAAATAATGCCATCTCGATTGCCTCTATGTATGATACTTCTTTGAGCAGTTTTGCATTCTTGACTATTTTTGGATCTGCAGTCATTAGACCGTCAACATCACTCATCAACCAAATTTCATCTGCTTTTATGCAAGTTCCAATGATTGTTGCTGAATAATCTGAACCACCTCGTCCAAAAGTGGTAACATGACCATGTTGATCTGCACCGACAAAGCCACCTACAACAGGTATTATTTTCTTTGAGAAAAGATTTTCCACAGTTTTTGAAACTCTTAATCTAGTTGTATCAATAAGTGGTTTAGATTCACCAAAGTTAGAGTCAGTTACTATTCCAACATCTTTTCCAGTAAGGGATACTGATTTTTTACCGGTATCACTAACTGCCATTGAAACTAATTTTATTGATAGTCGTTCACCAAATGAGAACAGGTAATCCATTGTTCTTGGAGTAACTTCTCCCAATAGCACCATCCCATCAATTAATGCAACAAGTTCTACAAAATCATCATCAAAGTTTTTTAATAGTTTTTTACGTAAATCTGCTTTTTTGATAGTTTGTTTTGCTAATTGCTTATGTCTATTAGTTATCTTGGATGCAAGTTGTTCAGCCTTTGATTTATTTTCTTTTTTAATTGATTCAGATATTTCGATTAGATCATCTGTTGTCCCACTAGTTGCAGAACAAACTACTACAATTTCATTTTTCTTTGATAATGAATTTAGATGGTTAGCTACTGCTTGAATGTCTTTTGCAGATGAAATTGATGTCCCACCATATTTTATTACAAGTCTCATTTCAAAATACCTGAATTAGTTAATCTTTAAATGCTTTAACTTTCCACGCGTGGAGCCAAGTAAAAGTGGATTCTGCCAATATTGGCAACCTTGAATTCAATTCTAAGTGGTTTTGCACTCGAAAACTCACATGTGATAAAGCCCGCAGTGGTTCCTACTGCTTTTACTACAGGATTTAGATATTCTAGGCTGTAGGTTCCGACACTATCTTCTTTAGAAGAAATCTCTTCAATGTCTTCATCATCTTTGTCTAAATCAATGACAACTTCTCCAGAATCACCTTTGCCTGAAAAATCGCCTTTAGAATCAGATGTGTGTATTGTCAAATAGTCAGATACAACTTGAACATCACCTAAAATTTTGTCAAACTTTGATGAAGACAAGATAATTTTGGAATCATATGGGATTTTTGGTAATGGAGTATCTGTTGCAGAACTTTCAATCAAACGCATTTTGTATTTTTTATTTTTTCCAACCGTAACAAGTAACATGTTTTGTTCAGAGATACTAATCTCTATGCTATCTTTTTTGTCTGCTCTTTTGATAAGTTTTGAGAATTCATCAATTCTTACTCCAAATTTTATATCACTATCACATTCATATTTTTCAAATGCAGAATTAGGCCATGAAATATCTATGAGAGCAACATGTGATGGATCCATTCCTCGAAATGAAATTCCTTCTGCCGTTGCAACAAATGTTGCTTCTTCAACTAGTGTTGAAATTGCAGAGATGATTGCTTTTAGATCATCAGAACCGCTAGTTTTTGCTCCAAAAGTCAAATCAACTTTGTTGACTTTATGTTCCAGTTAAACGTTATGCGTAATTACGCCAAGTATTCTGACATTTTGTACAGCGATAGAACTGTGTTGTTGGTTCATCTGCACTTCTTGTTTGAAGCATCCACCAAATTGCTTCATCATGTCCACATTTCTCACAATCGATTTTAATGGTTGGGTGAGATTCTTCTCCCTCATTTCCTTCAAAAGCTAAAATGGATTCTTCTTGTTCTTCAGTTTCAACATTTTTTTTGGTCTGTTTTTCTTCTGCACCTTCTGTATAACCACATTTGGAACATTGGAGGCCTGAAGTGGATTTTTTTAATTTAACCTCACATTTGGGGCAAAACTTCAATTCTAATTTACCTTAAGTTTTGAATTGAATAATTGTTTGAATTCATCTGCCATCTTAATTGCTGAATCAGCGGCTTTTTTTATTTCACCTAGAGGTTTTGAACTAGAATTTATTCGCATCCAGCATTCATTAGTTAATGGATGTTTTACTATAACACCTGCAAAATCAATGTTTGATTCCTTTAGAAGCTCATGTTGAATTAGGTACAAAATGCCAATATCGGTTTCAGTGATTGAAATGTTGATTTCTTTGGCTTCTGAACTGATCACTTGTGCGTTCATGTATTCAGAAAAAGCACTTATTGCGGATATAAATCATTATGAGCAGAGAAATGAGTGAAAGTAGGATTTCAGACATAGAATTGGTAAAATCCAAGGACGAATACGCATCAGATGAGAATATTGAGATAAATGTCCAATTTTCAGTTGAAGGCGGCCTAAGAGACGCATTTAACGAGGCAAACTGGACAGAGGCATACAACAAAAATGATGTTTCATTCAAAATGAAGTGTGGTGTAAAACTCACTACAGGCGGATTTAGGAAAAAAGAGTTGGGTCGAACAATTGATACCTACAGAAAGGCATCCATATTTTGGACTAGAAATCCAAAACTTGTCAATCCTATGAAAGATAGAAGAATCTGGGTTCAAGTAGCCAAAAACTTTGAGCCATTTATCAGACTCACAGAAGAAGAAGTCAGACAGGAATTGTTTGATTTTAATGAGAAATTTGTTTTCAAAGCAGAAGAATTGGGAAAAGGCACACACAAAATTAGTGCCGAAGCATTTGCATCATGGCAGAAACATGAGTTTACAGAACCAGGAAATGTCAAGAACAATTCCAGAGAAATTGAAATAAAAATCAATTAGGGATATAAGGAACTTTTTGGTGGAATCAATATGGCAAAATACGATGGTCTATTAGGACAACCAATTCTTGAAGTTGAAGATCCTGATAAAGAAGGAGGAATTACCTTTATCTTTAAAGACAACAGATTTTTGTTCATCAAAGCAAATGATGGAAAAATCGAGACCGTATCAATCCCAGAATAGGTGACATAAATGGAAAAATATGATGCAATCAAAATGTTAGAACTTGTAAAGATAGAAGATCCAGATTCAGATGGTGGACTTACCATGATCTTTCAAGAAAACAAAACCTTGAAAATCAAAATTGTTGATGGAAAATTAGTTTCAGAATTTGTTTAAACTAATTTTTTACATGTTTTTCATAAAAACCAATAGCTAGTTCCTGTACTTCAGATTGAATAGATCCAGGTCTTTCCTCACGAATCATTTCAATGGCTTTTTGTGCAGTGAATTTTTTGTATTTTACAAAATAACATGCAAGTATTGTTCCAGCTCTTCCCATGCCGGCTGCACAATGAACCATTACTGCTTGATCATTTCCAATTTGCTCATGTATAAAATCAACTGCAGTATCAATTCTTTCCATGTCAGGTGCGGTCAGATCAGGGGTTGGTACGTGAAGATATCCAATATTCTGTACCCAATTATCAGGTAGAGCGTTTTCAGTCATAGTTACAATTGATTTTACGCCTTGGTTTACAATCCAATCAAATTCATCAAAACTTGTAGGCATACCAGAGCCTGCTAATTTTTCTTCAATCAACCAGGAAAAGTTTGTTGGTTTTTTTGTAATCTTTCCATGAACTTTTCTCCAAATATTTCCAGGCTTGCTCATGTAAGATGTAGGCATTCACTATATTTTTAGCATTACGAAATGTCTAGTGTGCAACTGCTCTTACAGGTGAACCCGTCGCATCTTTTAATTTTAGTGGAAGAATTGTAAAATCAAATTCCTTTGATTTGATCTTATTCAAGTTTGCTAGGTTTTCTACTATCAAGATATCATTTTTTGATAAGACATGATGAACGCTAAATGATTCATCTTTTCCAAGATCTATGCTGGGCGAATCTATTCCAACAAGATTTGTCTTTTTTTGTGCAAGATATGTAGCAGCTGATAATGCCAATCCAGGATTTTCTGTAAAGTAATTATCTTTTTTGAGGTTTTTTTGCCAATCTGTAAAAAAGAAGACAGAAGATTTGTCAGGAATGGAACCATTCTTTTTCTCAAATTGAATAATATCTGATTTTGTAATTGGAGAATTTTTTGATTTTTTTATTTTGATTAGAATTGCTTTTCCCATTAATCTGCCAAGTGAAATCTGATCAATTTTGATTCCATTCTTGATAAAATGAAAAGGAGCATCTAGATGAGTTCCAGTATGAGAACTAAGGAACAAAAGTTCCAGATTATACCCATCTTCCTTGAGATTTGACCAAGAGATGAATTGTGGTGTTGGAGAACCAGGAAAACTTGGAATAGATTTTGATATTGTAAGTGTAAGATCGATAGGTTTCACATGAATATGACAAGAGGGTGATTAATCAATTTTTGAGTAATGAAAAGTTAAATACTCATTGGGTAAAAAAATTGTGTGCCTACCGCATATGTCCTATTAAATTCTGATTTAGGATCAGATGAATCAATTATCAACGAAGTAAAACAAATTCTCGCAGATGCTGATGTAACATATGAAGTTCAAGGAGTTTATGGTGTATACGACATTGTCTTGAAATTATCTTCAGATGATGCAGAGAATCTACGTTCAATCATTACCAATAAAATTAGAAAGATTACCAAAGTACAATCTACCTTGACTATGATGGTAATAGAAGAGCAAGAGAATCTATAGTTTCTTTATTGCATCAACTACTGACATAATTTGAGATTCTGAATTAAAGAAATGAGGTGATGCTCGTACAATCTTTTTTTCCATGATTTCCCTTAGAGCAACTATGATGTTTTGTTTTTCTAGTTTCTCAACAACTTCTTGTGAATCCATTCCTTCTATGTTAAAAGACACAATACTGGTTCGAGTATTAGGATCTTCAGGACCGTACAAAATAATTTTTGGAATTTTTGATAGTTCTTCTCTTAGAAGACTAGACAAATATTGATTTTTTTCACGTATATTTTTGAGACCAAAATTAAGCAAATAATTTGCGGAAGATTCCAATCCAACAATTCCAACATAGTTTCTAAATCCTGTTTGGAATTTATCAGGAAGTTCTTTGAATGCTAGATTGTTGTCATCATAAATAATTGCAGATTCTCCACCAATAGTTTTTGGTTCTAACAATTCACTTGATTTTCTATTACAATAAAACAAACCAGTTCCCATTGGTCCACAAAGCCATTTTGAACCATTAAAGGACATAAAATTACAATTAATTTTTGAAACATCAACATCAATGCATCCTACAGTTTGTGCACTATCAACAAAAAGAGGTACATCAGGAATGATTTTTGTAGTTTCTTCTAAAGGTAAAATGGAACCAGTGTTGTACAAAGCATGACTAAGAGCAATTAATTTTGTATTATCATCAATTAATGATTCTAAATCTTCAGATTTGAAAAATCCGTCTTTATCTATAGGGAGATTTTTCACAGAGATTTTTTCTTGTAGTTTTAGCCAAGGGTAAAAATTTGAATGGTGTTCATGAGACATTCCACGAATAATCATATTTGATTTTTCATCAAATGAAAGCCCATTTGCAACAATATTGATTCCATCAGTAGTACTTTGAGTTAGAACTACTTCATCTGGTTGACATGAGATAATTTTTGCTATGATTTTTCTTACATCTCTTAGTTTTTCAGTTACAAATGGTTCTGATTCTTTTGAATCTGGGCCAATAGAGTTGTAAGAGATTAGAAATTCTTTCATTGCCTCAATGCTTTGGTTAGGCATTAGAGATACTGATGCATTGTTTAGATAGATTTTATCAGAATCTGGAAAATCAGATGAGATATCTTTTGATGCTAAATTCATTATTATATCTGTAGAATGCTAAATGGGTGTTGGATAAAAGTCCTGAGCAGATTTTAGATGGTAAACTATTCCACATTCAAAATGAGTTTAAAGAGAAGATCCCCAACATTATACTTTGTTCAGAACCATTTCACAAAGCACAGTTTCTTAGTAAATTAATCAACTCTTTTGAAAAACCGATAATTTTTGTAGATTTGGATTTACTTTATACAGGATATGTAGAATCAGGTATGATTAAAAAGAAAAACAATTTAACAATATTCCATCCTACAAAAGAAAATTGGGAAGAAAAATTCACTGAAATTATCACAAAAATATCTAAAGAAAAATTCATGGTGATTATTGATTCATTTAATGGAATCTACAATATGTTCGAAGATTTAGAGTCGGCAATATTCATTAATTCATGTATCATGTTGCTTGCATCCTTGGGAAAAGATACAGATTCTTCTGTTATCATAACTGCAATGGCAAGAAAAAAAGAAAATGAAGGTTGGATTCTAACACCAGGAGGCAAACAAATCATAAAATCTACAAAAACTGGCGTTTACCTTCTAAAGAAAATTGAAAATGATTTGATTATTCGTGAAATTGAAGAGGATTCAAAGATTTTCAAGATCTAATCAAAAAGACAGTCAAAATGCGATCAAAATTTCAAACGCCGTTATAAAATTTCAAACGCCGTTATAACACCAGATTTTTAGGCAAATTATATTAATGCCGAATCAAGATTTTATTTTGTTATGCCAGTAGGAATTATTCCAGACATAAGCGAACAAATGTGTATCGGATGTGCACTATGTGTAGAAATCTGTACAACACTTGGTCCAGATGTCCTTAGAGTAAAACCAGTTGAAGGCTGGAAGAGAGGTAAAGCATTTGTCTTTTACCCAGAGAGATGTATTTCTGATGGTGCATGCATTGGTGTATGCCCAACAAAAGCAATCTTTTGGATGAGACCAATGGACTTTACTGTTGGACAACCAGTTCCACTCCACAAAGATTCAGTCTTCGTAAAAGGTTGGACCGAATTAATCGATTAGATTAGTTCAACTTTTAATTTCTTTTTCTTATTTTAGATTTTAACAGCACCAGGCTTACGTTCTTGGATATGAGGTTTCTTCTTTAACCAAAGTAGTGCAGCAATAAACATTATTGCTGGAACAAGAATTATGACAATCATTAACTCATAATAGGTTGTTAATCGTTGTGCAGGTTTGATATGATATGTTTCATGAGATGTTTTTTCAGAGTTGCCATAAACTGCAGTAGTGAAATCAACTGATCTTTGTTCTTCACTTTGTACATCTCCAAATACGGTAACACTTTCCTCAGCTAAAAGTGATGGAGTTTGAATTCCTTCAATTCTAACAATAATTGAACCAGGATTTGAAAAGACAAAATTTCTATAGTCACCACCAATCTGACTCAGTCCTTCATCACGAAAAAGTTCTTGTCCATTTTGGAATATTATAAAGTTGTATTTCATTTCTGCAAGATTAGAGTTTGTTTGTGGATCATAGAATTGATACACAAATTGAATTTTTTCATGTGTTTTGATTACAGGGGGATCCCATGATAGATCAACTTCAATTGCTCCATCAGGAGTATATTGCAATATAGGAAATTGAATTTCTTTTCCAGTTGCATCATGAGGATAATTGGGAATTGCTTCTTCAACAATTACCATTCCATCCATCCATGGATGAATTGTACAAAAATAAGAAAATTTCCCGGATTCTTCAAATTGGTATGACCAAGAGTCTCCAGGTAAAAATCTACCACTGTTAAAAATTCCATCAGGCTTTCCAAAATCACGGTTATCCATCCAACCAAAACGTCCTGGTCCATCACCACTAGTTACAGTATGGGCTTCTCTGTCATCGTTGTACCATGTTATTGTATCTCCTGCGATCACATTAATCAAAGGTGGATCATACCATACTTCGGCGGGAGTATTTAGTTCAGGATTATATGCTCCAAAGGGGATATCAACAATATATTCATCACCAAAAACAAAAGGTGTTGAGCCTGAGAATAAAATTAAGAAAAATATGAAGAGGGATTTCATGAATAGAATATGTAAAAATTGATAATAAATCCACGAGGTTATTTTCAAAATCGAAAGTGATTATCAAACTAAAGAATTACTGGAGATAGAATATACTTGGAAATACTAGAAGCCTTGATATTTACATAAAAACAACAAAGAACAAAATTGGCAGTTTCAATAAATCTTGGTAAAAAACTTGTTTTGCTTGTTATGCTTGTAACAATGACTGCTTTAGCAATTACATCTTACATGAGCATAGATTATTCAAGTGAGACTCTCAAAGAAAGAGGTGGAGAGTTATTACATGGTGAATCAGATATCAGAGGAGAATCTTTAAAATTACTTTTTGAAACAAGAATAGAACAAAACAAAATTCTTGCAAATGATCCTATGATTCGACTTTTGGTTTCAGAGATGGATGGAATTTCAGGATTAGAACTAAAATCTTTGAAAGAAGAGAAACGCAGAGACTTTCTAATTCAAGTACAAGCATTTCAAGAGCTAGTTGGATTCTCAATTGGATTTGAAGATACTAAAATAATTGGTAAGAATGGAAATGTACTCTTCTCACTTGTAGGAATATCTAATGAAAATTATTCTCAAGATGACTATTTTCAAAGAGGGTTAAACGAATCATTTGTTGATTTTGAACCTTCAAGTACAGGCAAAAAAATGATTGTTGTAACTCCTGTTTATGCTGTAGATAGTAAAATTGGAGATGAGGCAATTGGAGTTATCATTTCAAGAATGAGAACTGCTGCAATTGACAATGTTTTACTTAACAAGAGTGGTTTAGGTGAAACTGGTGAGGTCTATATTGTTAATAGGGACTTTGTAATGTTATCTGAATCCAGATTTTTTGAAAATGCAGTGTTTAAACAAAGAGTAGACACAGTAGGAGTTCAAGAGTGCTTTAATAACAACATGGAGCATGTTGGGATTTATCCTGATTATAGAGGAATTTCGATATACGGATCATCGTACTGTATGCCAGAATTTGGAATTGTCTTACTTGCAGAGATGGATGAAAAAGAGTTAGTCGAACCAATAAAGATTCTACAAACTAGAATCACTCTTACCGGTTTACTCATTACTTTGGCAATGGGATTAGTTGCATTTTTTGCTGCGGAGTCATTATCACATCCATTACGTGCACTAAAAAAGGCTGCAAATAAGATTGCGGAAGGTAATTTTGATGTTAGAACTAACATTAAAACAAGAGATGAGATAGCAGACTTATCTAATGCATTTGATTCAATGGCACAGAAATTGCAAGAATCATTGATTGAGATCAAACAAAAAGATGAAGTCATCAAACAGCTTGAAGGTGATATGTTGTTGAAGTTTTCACAACATGAGGAAAATGATTGTGTAGGAGTAATTGATATGGCAGACTCTACTAGAATATCATCAAAATTATCTGATCAGGATATTTCTAAACTATATGAAATATTTTTGAATTTTATGGCAAAGATTGTGATTAATCACAAAGGAGAAGTCATAAAAAATATTGGAGATGCGTTGATGTTTAGATTTGCAAACATCGATACTAAAAATGACGAAGTTTTGAAAAATACTCTAGAATGTTGTCTGTCTATGGTTGAATCACATCAAAAACTACAAGAAGAATTAGAAAAAGAAAACATGCCTAGATTAGATTATAAAATTAGTTTAACATATGGTCCTGTCAAAGTGGCTGAAAGTACTACTTCAAAAATTAGTGATATTTTTGGGCCTACTGTTAATCGATGTTTCAAAATAAATTCACTTTGTCCAAAAAATAGCTTAGTTGTAGGTGAGAATGTTGAAAAAATCTTTAAGAATTTTTCAGAATATGAATTTTCAGAGTTATTCATAACTGAATTAAAAGAAAAATACGGTTACAATATCTTTGAAGTCAAAAGAAAAATCTAGAGAATTTTGGAATTAAATCGGATTAATTTCTAGAAAAGCCAAACTTTGATGCCCAACCTGATTTCTGCTTCTTTGATGGTTTCATTGAAAGATTATTCAGCATTTCATACGTAATTGTAAACCCATGACCAACCAAGGTTGCATCATTTGCATAATTCTGCTTGTTAGGAACAAATTCATCAGCCAAATCTTTGATTTTTTTTGTTTTGAGATCAAATAATCTGATTTTTTTCCCATTTTCTAACTCAATTTTAGCATCACCGCTTAGTCCTTGAATTGAAAAATTTTCAAAAAATCGGATTGAACCACCTTCTTTTAGTTTGATTATAGAATCATACGTAAATTTCCCTCCATAAAACAAGATCTCACGAGCAGAAATTATTACATCATCTTCTACATTTAGAACAATAATTGAATCAGCATCTAAGGATACAGTATTAACTACATTTTCAGCAATAATTTTTCCATTTGGTGCAGAAATTTGGGTTCTGTGCTCCATAATTTTGTAGACACCAACTTTACCATCAGGATCTTCAACTCTGAATTTTCTTCCAAAAATATTTCCTACTACAATATTTCCATTATCTACTGTGATTTTGGCACCATTTTCAATTTTATATTTATTTTCTAAAGGATCAATAAATTTGAAATCTCCTTTTGTTAGATGAATATTTGTTTGAAATTCTTGAGTCCATGAGGGACTAGTGATATTTCCTTGCATGGTAATTGGTCCATCATAAGTCAAATTTCCTGCCATAAAGTTTCCTTTGATTGATAATGCACCATTAGCTTTTCTTTCAAATTCCATTTCACCAAGAGTTTTTGAACCAAATAATTTTGAACCAGTTGAGTTTGCTCTGTTATGTGCTCCAGCCCATTCTTCAGCTGTTTTCATTTCTTTAGATAATTGCTGACCTAAAATCTGATTTTTTCTTCGAACATCAGATTCAGATTCATCAGAATAAACTCTAGAGTTTTTTATTTTTTCAATATCTGTTTCGGGATATTTTTTTCCAATTTTTAGATCTTCGTATGCTTGTTTAATTTTTATAAATTGTTCATTTTCACCACCACGATCAGAGTGATATTGTAAAGCTAATCTTCTAAATGCATCACGAATTTCTTTTTCAGTAGTTCCTTCAACAATTCCTAAGATATCATAATTGCTTTCAACCATACGTGGCAGTCCCCGAATAATTTTTCATAATTCCTATACTTGTAGTTTATTACATTTACAGAATATCAAGGATTTGAAAAGAAAAATTGTAAAGAGGTACTATTTGACAACTAGTACAGGTATCTTGCTTTTGTGCATGACATAGTTTGACGTACTACCAAGAAATGTCTCTTTTGCACCACCCATACCTCTAGCACCAATCACAATCATGTCAAATTTGCCTTTTTTAGCATATTTGACAATTTCTGAACCCGTATGACCTCCGCCTGTTTGATATTTGAATTTGGCACCATTTTTTTGGGCTTTTTGCATTGCAGGGCCAATAGCTTTTACGGCCTTTTTCTGAGCATCGTCTTTCATTTTTTGTGTGTATTTTATTCCTGCTGCAATTGGTAAGTGAAATACGTAAAATCCAGTAATTTCAGCACCAGTGCCTTTTGCAAGTTCAATTGCTCTATCCAAACCACGTGTAGCGTTTTTAGAACCATCAAGTGGAACAAGAATTTTTGAGAATTTTCCCATAATCAAAAAATCAAATTATTCAATATAAGAAACAGAGATGATTTTCAGTATTGGAAATAGGATTGTAAAAAAGTTCTTCCAATTATGAAAATTATATCGATTATTTTTATAAAAAAATTTTAAAAAATTAATTATGAAATGGCATTTTGATGATTTTATTTACGGCTCCATTGATGGAGCAGTTACAACTTTTGCAATAGTTGCAGGTGTTGTTGGTGCTGGTTTACCACCTGGAATAATTTTGATTTTAGGATTTGCAAATATTTTTGCAGACGGTTTTGCAATGGCTGCCGCAAATTTTCAAGCATCAAAAGCAAGAAATGAGTTTATTCAAATGAAGAGAAAACAAGAGGAATGGGAAATTGATAATTTAGAAGATGAAGAAAAAGAGGAAATTCGAGATATTTACAGAAAAAAAGGCTTCAAAGACGAATTATTAGAAGAAATTGTTCGAATAATTACTTCAAGAAGAAAAGTTTGGGTGGATACCATGATGAGAGAAGAATTAGGATTAATTGAAGATGAGAAGAAACCGATCGACAGTTCTATTAGCACATTTGTAGGGTTTAATCTAATAGGAGTAATTCCACTTGTTCCATTTATCATATTTTTTACATTTAATTCAAATTTGAATTCAGATACATTTCTTTATTCAACAATTTCAGTAGCAATTGCATTTTTCATTGTTGGGATGATCAAAGCAAAAATTGTAAAGAAATCAATGATTCGTTCAGGAGTCTATACACTTATCATCGGCGGAATTGCAGCGACCGTCGCCTACATCATAGGATATGGATTAAATTTTCTCGTTCAATAGGAAAACAGAATGTCTGAATTACATCGTCATATGGGACTTTTTCACCTTACTATGTACGGTGTCGGGTTAATTCTTGGTGCAGGAATCTATGTCTTAATTGGAGAAGCTGCAGGGTTTGCAGGAAATTCAATGTGGATATCTTTTTTGTTAGGAGGAATAGTTGCAATGTTTGCAGGATTAAGTTATGCAGAACTTTCTGCATTATATCCAAAAGCCGCTGCAGAATATACTTTTGTAAAAAATGCTTTCAAGAATAGATTTTTTGGATTTATTATAGGATGGCTTACTGCAATTACATCCATAATTGTTGCAGCTACAGTTGCTTTAGGATTTGGTGGTTATCTAACTCAATTTGTTGATTTACCAATTGAAATTGGAGCAGTAATTCTAATTGTTATTTTATCAGTTGTAAATTTTATTGGAATAAGAGAATCAGCATGGGCAAATACCATTTTTGCATTAGTTACTGCTGCAGGACTAGTTCTAATTATTTTTCTCGGATTTTCAATGGAACCAGTTGAGACAATTGACTATTTTGAAGCACCAACTGGAATGACTGGAATCATTCTTGCATTTGTATTGATTTTCTTTGCATTTATTGGATTTGAAGATATGGCAAATGTTGCTGAGGAAGTAAGAAGGCCTCAGAAAACAATTCCCAAAGCAATAGTTTTGTCTATAGTGATAACAGGTGTAATTTACATTCTAGTTTCTTTAGCATCAATTCGGATTCTGAATTGGCAAGATTTAGCAGTATCTTCTGCTCCTTTAGCTGACGTTGCTCATGGAGCAATAGGAATGAATGGTAGTGTAACACTTTCACTAATTGCACTTTTTGCTACAGCAAGTACTGTTTTGATTACACTTGTTGCAGGAGCTAGAATTCTATATGGAATGGCAAAAAGCAGAACTCTCCCTGAATTTTTAGGAAGAGTTCATCCTAAAACAAAGACACCTTGGATTGCAGTTATTGGAATTTTGGTTACATCCATTGCATTTGCTTTTGTTGGAGACATAGTAATCATTGCAAATATTGTGGTCTTTGCAGTAGTAATCACATTTGCAGCAATTAACTTGGCAGTAATTGTTCTTAGATATACTGAACCAGTTTTAGAAAGACCGTTTAGAGTTCCAGTTAATATTGGAAAATTCCCAGTTTTGCCATTATTTGGGTTTGGAACAACTGTTTACATGGCATTACAATTTGAGACAGAAATAATTCTTGTAGGATTAGCTATTATTGCAATTGGAGCTGTTTTGTATTTATTTTTGAGAAGAAGAAAAGATTTTATGAATTCTAATTAATTCTTTTTAGATTTTGCTAGAGCAACAACAGCAATTGCTATTCCAATAATTCCAACACCAATCCCTACATAACCCATATCCATTTCTTGTTTAGTTTCTTCTAGATTATCTACAGAATCCTTTAGATCACCAATATCTTCAATCAACGCAGTATGTCCATCAATTATTTGTTGCACAGTAATATCAGAAGGTTCAGGGAACTCAATGTAGGCACGTTCTCCCACTTTTGGAGGATGCATAGATAAGCTAATTGGAGTTTCATTAATGGAACCCAATACATTTGCTTGATAAAATCCTGAAACAGTTGGATTTACAAATGCATAGTATTTTCCAGGAATATTATGATCAGGTGAAAGTGGAAGTGTTATACTTTCATCTTTGTAAATTAATTGCATCTTTACTGTTTTTTTCAAACCTTCAACCCCATTTTCAAACTCTTGAGATTCAGCACATTTGATTGGATCTTGAATTTCAGGACATGGGTTCATGGGACTAGCATAGAATTCAATTGCATTGGTTTCTCCAGAAACAACTGGTTCATTCATCCATCCAATTTCAACTCTATATTCTCCTACAGCATCTACAGTATGTCCATATGCAATACCTACTGATCCTGGAATTATTAGTAAAAGAAGTAAGATGCTTAGTTTCATGTTAAAAAAATTCATAATTGATTTTAAAAATGTTCTATGCTATTTCAAAAGAATTTGATATTTGTACCAATTATGCATCAGCGTACATTGAAACTTCCCAAGCTGTTGGAGTTTGGGCAAATGCAACATATTCCTTGTATTTTAATTCAGAATAAACATCAAGGAAATCTTTGGTGAAAACATCTTCAAGGAATTGTGAATCAGATTTCAAAGAATCAAGAGCGCCTTTCAGGGATACGGGTAATGAACCAATCTTGTATTCTCGTTTCTTTTCTGCAGAAAGTTTGTAGACATTTTCTTCAATTGGATCACCTGGATCAATTTTGTTTTTGATTCCATCCAAACCTGCAAGTAATAATGCAGCTTCTAGAAGATAGATATTTGCAGTGGGATCAGGAACTCTATATTCAAGTCGTTTACTTTTTTCTTGATTTCTATTATACATTGGAACTCTGATTGCAGCAGATCTGTTTGCTAGTCCCCAACAAACATTGACAGGTGCCTCAAAACCTGGAACGAGTCTCTTATAGGAATTGGTGGTTGGGTTTGAAATTGCACATAATGCTGATGCATGACTTAAAATTCCACCAATGTAATACCTTCCAGTTTGACTCATTTGTGCAAGTTTATCATTTTCATCATACATTGCATTTGAATCTCCATTCCATAGACTTTGATGAGTATGCATTGCTGATGCATTATCACCAAAAATTGGTTTTGGCATAAATGTAGCAACTTTGTTTTTTCGTTTAGCTTTAACTTTAACTAAATTTTTTACTCCGATAACATTATCAGCCATTTGGATCATTTCATCATATACAAGATTAATTTCACATTGACCAGAAGTTGCTACTTCATGGTGTTCAGCTTCAATTTTAATTCCAAAGTGATTGTATAGATCATCACAAACATCTTTTCTGAATCCTTCAAGTGTATCTTTAGGTTGAGATGGGTAATATCCTTCTTTGATGTCTATTGCAGTACTTACATTTCCTTTAGCCCAAGGTGATTCTTTAGATTCAATTGAATAGCCTGAACCACCATACGAATGTGTTGCAGCATATGGGGAAGGATATACATTGATTGTATCAAATACAAAAAATTCTATTTCAGGTCCCCAATTTGTATGAGTAAATCCAAATTCACCTAGTTTCTTTGATGCTTTATGTGCAATACCTCTTGAATCTCTGTTATATCTTGAACCCTCATCTGTACTACCATCATACAAGTCACAAAATATTCTGGCATTTGTTCTATGTCCAGGATCATAATCAGATGGAAGAATTTTAAATGAATTTGGATCTGGCATTAAAATCATATCAGAATTATTTACAGATTTGAATCCAACAATTGAGCTTGCATCTAATTTCTCAAGACCATTAACAAAGCTATTTTTATCAATTGCATAGCTTGGCATTCCTACATTATGTAATTCACCAAAAATATCTACAAACCAAAAATCAATAAATGAAATTTTTTCATCTTGTATAGTTTGTAGTACTTGATCTGCGTTCAATTGATATTTTTAGAAAATCAATTTACTAATGCTATCTAGTAAGATAGATTTGTCAAGATAGTCAGGTAAATTAAAAAAATTATCAGATTTAACTGGTTTTTGATGCTTTAATAGAGTTTAATTCATCTTCAAAGAAGAATTTATCACCAAATGCAGGTTTTAGATCATCTAACCAAATTGCATTTTCGTCATATTTTGCAAAAAATGGTTCTTTTACCCAATTTGGGTTTCTGCCTTGCAAAAATCTCAAAATTAGTAATTTTTCACCATTGACTTGTGTAGTTCCTACAACCTGAACTTTGCCAGGTGTTGCAGACATACTTGGTCCACGAACGGTTCTACCTAATCCACTAACAGTTGAGTAAGCCTGACTAAAGATTTCATATGCTCTGACTAAAGGCACACCAAAGTAATGTTGAGCACCAGTGTCTCTTACAACAAACATGTAGTATGGTATACAACCAAGTTGAACCTGTTTTGTCCACATTTTTGCCCACATTTCTGCATCATCATTGATATGAGCTAAAATTGGAGATTGAGTTCTAATTTGAGCACCAGTGCTCCTTACTTCTTTGATTGCTGATTTTACAGCATCAGTAGATAATTCGTTTAGATGATTAAAGTGTGCCATAAATGCAAGATGCAGACCACTATCAGTAATCTTTTGAAAAACTTGTAACATTTCTTGAGAATCTGAATCGGTCAAAAACTTGTATGGCCAATAGGAAAGAGCTTTTGTTCCAATTCTAATGGTTTTAAGATTTGGTAATTTTGATTCAATTAATGCATCAACATATTTGGAAAACATTTTAGCTTTCATTATCATTGGATCACCACCAGTGAAAAGAACATCAGTGATTTCAGGATGTTCTGAAACATATTGAACAAGTTGTTGTCCCTCTTGCATTGCAAATTTCATTTCATCCATTCCCACAAATTGTGGCCATCTAAAGCAAAAACTACAATATGCATGACAAGTTTGACTTTGACTTGGGAAGAACAGACATGTCTCTTTGTATTTATGTTGCATTCCATACAATTTTGTACCGTCTTTTAGAGTAGGAACATTTAGTTCCATTTGTCCTGCGGGGTGAGGGTTGAGTTGTAAGCGAATTTCATTTGCAACATTTGCAATTTCTTTTTTATCAGAAGTGTTTTTTAGAGTATTTTCCATTTTTGAATAATGTTCTGGTTTTAACATCCCTCTCTGAGGAAATGTCAGAACATACATCGGATCAGTTGGAATATTTTCCCAATCAATTAGTTGTTCAACAACATAGTTGTTTGCCTTGAATGGTAAAACATTTCCCACAACTTCCATTTCAAATTGTTTTTCTT
Source organism: Candidatus Nitrosopumilus sp. (assembly GCA_003702545.1). Lineage (GTDB taxonomy): Archaea > Thermoproteota > Nitrososphaeria > Nitrososphaerales > Nitrosopumilaceae > Nitrosopumilus. The sequence goes on along the minus strand of REGK01000005.1, from coordinate 15,152 downwards.
CTGAAATATTCTGAATTTGTGGAAGATCGCGGAAATTTGATAATGTATATGATTTTAGCGAAGGAGAATCACCCCAAACTGATTCTTGATAGGTCATTTAGTAAATAGTCTGCTAACCCTTGTTAAAGGTTACAGGCTCACTACGCATAAAATTTTTTGATAAAAAAATGATAATATGCCTTAACGTTTGTATTCTAGGACACGGATTGGAGTAAGATAGTGATTAATCATGGCTGAAGAAGAATTATCTCAAATTTCAGTAGGAGAATTTGAAACAGTTTCACAGCTTCTAGCGTCCTCTGAATCACTTCAGTTTGCATTCATGATTATGATAGTTGGAATTATTGGAATAGTGATTGGATATAGGAAATTTTCATTTTGGGTGGGTTCTCAAAAATTCTACTACAAGAGACCACATTTCTCAAGATTTCTAAGAAGAGCGGTGCTGCCTTTTTTTGCCATAGCACTAATTACAGCAATTAATGTTCATATCCAAACTGGGCTTTTGTTAGAAGAAGATCTTACAGTAATTGGTGATGAGGACATCTCACCACAGGATATTTTTGCAAAAATTCTCAATACTTTCAATATTCTTGTGATAGGTTATACCGTATCACATCTAATCCCCATAGCTCTAACTAAACGTGATAAATCAAGGTTGGAAAAAGAGGATTTTGATTCTTGGTTTGAAATACGAGGGTTTGTGGATGATGATGATCTATTTCATAAATTGTACAAATGGGTTCCACCAAAAATTACACCGGAAGATCTAACAGAAGAAGAATTCCAAGAAATGTTAAAGTCAGAAGAAGGAATGAAGAAATTAGAAGAATTCAGAACGATAAAAGGAAATCCTATTGGAGGATATGAAAAATTAGTAGATAATCCATTTGAAGAATGGAAGAAATCAGAACGCCAAAAATATGAAAAATATTATCAAAATTGTATTTCTGGTCATAATCAATCAGGTAGAAAGTTAAGACCTGGAGCAAAACCAGATGAGATATTTCCAATTGATGTATGGAGAGAAGAGAAGAGAATACATAGTTATGAACCAATTATTCCAAGTAATCGTCCTCCAGGATATGCAAAAAAGAAAAGAGAAGGAATTCCAAGATCAGCAAAACAAATTCTTCCAATTGGTATTTTCATTGCAACAATCTTAGGAGTTGTTGCTTGGTGGGGTGTAGATTTAATCGTATTAGCTACTGCAACAGGTGGATTGGCAATTGGTTTAGGTTTAGCATTACAAGAAACAATGCAGAACTATTTTGCTTACATTTTCATCCGAAAAGACAAGATATTCGTTGAAGGTGAGCGTGTAAAACTAGATACAGGATACAATGGATATGTGCATAAGATTACGCCTAGAGTTACGTATGTTAGAGATGCATTAAATGAATCCATGGCAATAATTCCTACAAGGCAACTAGTCAATGCACAGATTGTAAATTATACGCAAGGAGTGAAAATGGTTCCTGCCATTGTTGATGTTGGTGTTTCTTATCTAAATGATCCAAAACAAGTTTCAGCAATTCTTGTGAAGGTGGGAAAACGTGCAATGAAAGAAGTAGTTGACACTAAAGGAAGACATTTGATTAGACAAAGAAGATGTCCATATTTAGACAACAACAAACCAAGTTGTGGGTGTGACAAAGATATTCACATTGATATTAATCAGCCAGTAGTTAGATTTAATCAGTTTAATGATTCTTCATTAGATTTTTCATTGTGGGTATATGTTAGAGATTATGGTGCACAATTCAAAACAAAAACAGACATGAGAATTATCATGTATGAAGAGTTCAAGAGATACGATATTAGAATTCCATGGCCAATTAGAACAGTTTACCAAGGAGATGAAAAACGGGAACAAGAAGAAATTGACAGACTTAAGGAAGAAAGGAAGAAGGTTATTGATGAATATGGTATAGGCGATCTTGGTCGCGGTAGTGGCGAAGACGAATAGTTTTCTCAAAACTTAAGAATCCCATTAATTCACATTTTCTTGTTGAGTAAACTATCAGTAATTTGCGGTAAAGCCTCTGAAGATTTAGGAAGGAAGTTAGCTAGAAAGGTTAAAGGAAATTTAGTGAAATCAGAGGTGAGAGTTTTTCCAGATGGTGAAAGCAAGATAACTCTCAAGGGAAAGATATCTAAAAGAAAATCAATTGTTGTCCAATCAATTTATCCACCTGTTGATTCAAATCTCATTCAAGCATTATCATTAATCTCAAAAGCTAAAGAAAACTCATCTGAAGTAATTGTTGTAATTCCCTACATGGGTTATGCAAGACAGGACAGAGAATTTTTGCCAGGAGAAATTGTTACCATGAAAGTTATTGCAAAATTGTTCAAAGGCGCGGGTGCATCAAAATTAATTGTTGTGGATATTCACAGTTTGATTGGGCTCAAATATTTCACAATAAAATCCAAAAATGTATCAGCTGTTCCAGATTTGGCAGCATATTTCAAAAAATTGAACCTGAAAAACCCATTAGTTGTTTCACCCGATCAAGGAGGAAAAGAAAGGGCAAAGGAATTCGCAAAAGAAATGGGAATAGAATTCATTGCATTACAAAAGAAAAGAGACAGAAAAACAGGCAAAGTACAGATAAAAACAAAACAAGCAGATGTTATTGGACGTGATCTAATTCTAGTTGACGACATGATCAGTACAGGTGGAAGTATTGTTAATGCAACAAAATTCCTTAAAAAAGAAAAATGTAAAAGAGTTTTTGTTGCATGTACACATGCACTATTGATGAATGATGCTGAAAAGAAAATAAAGAAATCTGGAGTTACAAAAATTATTAGTGCAAATACAATTCCAGGTAATACATCAATAGTTGATGTATCAAATACAATTGCAAAGGCAATAGTGTAATGCCAGAAAGTTTTTTTGTATTATCCAAAGAGTATTTAGAAATAGCAACAGATGAAGTTATTGCAATAGCAAAAACTTTGGATAGATTTTCAAAAATTAAAGTTATTTCAAACTTAGTAATTATTCAATCAAAGACCAATTGGTATGAAATTACAAAGAGAGCAACTTTTGTAAAAACTTCAGGACAGATATTACGAAAAATGTCTGGGTTGTTTTTAGATGAAGGAAATTTCGAAATATTAAAAAATGCAAAAACATTCGTTTGTAGAATTATTAATTTATCTTCAAATCAGTTTGACGTACCAGAATTGGAAAATTCTATGGGAGATATGATTTCAAAGTTCTCTAATGCAAAGGTAAAACTTGAAAATCCCGACATTACAGTTTATCTGATTTTTACAAATAAAGAAAATTTTTTCGGATTTTCCAAAATAACAAAGGAGAAAAAGAGACCAAGAAAGGCAATATCACAGCCACATGAATTGGATTGGAAGTTAACTAGGGCAATGATTAACCTAGTTGGATTAAAAAAAGGAGAAACAGTTTGTGATCCGTTTTGTGGAACAGGTACAACACTACTAGAAGCTGAGTCAATGGGAATTCACGGAATTGGTTTAGATTTTGATGAAAAAATGGTTGAAATCACAAAAAAGAATCTCAAAGAAAATAGATACAAATCTAAAGTAATTCATTCAGATTTTCAAGAAATTAAGAACATGGCTGATGAATTTGACGGTATTGTAACAGATTTTCCATATGGAAAAAATACGAAAACATCAGAAAAACCTGAAGATATCATTAAGAAATTCGTGACTATTATGCCAAAAAGAAAGAAGATGGCAATAATGTACAAAAAAGAATTAGGAGATAAATTGAAACTAAAAGGATTAAAAAAATATCAAATCTATAGGCATAAAAGCTTGACAAGGACAATTCTGATAAAATGAAACTCGTATTTCTTGGGACTTCAGCTGCACAACCAACTGAAAATAGAGGGTTATCATGCATATGTTTAGAAAGAGAAGGTGAAGTTCTCATGTTTGATGCAGGTGAAGCTGCACAGATTTCATATATGAAATCAGGGTTGGGTTGGAATAAAAAAATGAAAATATTTGTTACACATCTTCACGGCGATCATTGTGTAGGAATTTTAGGATTATTGCAAACAATGTCTATGCAAAATAGAACAGAACCATTAGAGATTTTTGGACCTAGTGGAATTGAAGAATTTATTGCCGCAAACATCAAAGTTTTGAATTTTGGTTTATCATTTCCCATTTTAATTAATACAATAAAAGATGAGAAAATTTTTGAAGATGAGAAATTTTCAATTTGTACGTGCAAAGCAAATCATTCCATTACTGCATTTTCTTATTTGTTTGAAGAAAAAGACAAGCCAGGTAGATTCAATGTTGAGAAAGCTAAGGAATTAGGAATACCTGAAGGTGAGTTATGGAATAAGCTACAAAATGGAAAAGAGATTATAGTTAATGAAAAAATAATAAAACCAGAACAAGTTCTAGGAGAAAAACGTCCAGGTAAAAAAATAGGAATTTCTGGAGATACAATGCCTACAAAAGAATTAGAGCAATTTTTTGAAGAATGTGATTATCTTGTATTTGATTCAACATTCCTTGAAGCAGAAAAACAAAAGGCACAAGATACATGCCACTCAACTGCAAAACAAGCTGCAACAGTAGCAAAAAATGCAAAAGTCAAGAATCTAGTATTAACGCATTTTTCAGCAAGATACAGAGACGAGGTAGAACATTTGAAGGAAGCAAAAGAAATTCATGATTCAGTAATTACTGCAAAGGATCTTTTAGAAATAGAAATCAAATAAGCATGTTTGAATCAATTAAAAACCAAATTGGGAATGTAAAGAAGATTGTTTTTGTAACTGGAGCAGGAATCTCACAAGAAAGTGGAATACCCACATTTAGAGGCAAAGATGGCCTCTGGAGAAACAATGATGTCATGAAATTAGCCACAATTGACGCATTTTATGATGATCCAAAATTAGTTTGGGAGTGGTATAATGAAAGAAGACATAATATTTTTTCAGCAGAACCAAATCAAGGACACAAAGCAATTGCAGAACTTGAAAAATTTGCAGATGTTGTTGTTCTGACACAAAATATTGACGGATTACATCAAAAAGCTGGAAGCAGAAATGTTTTGGAATTACATGGGAGTATTGTAAAAATAAAATGTACTGTTTGTGATTTTAATGATGAAATAATGGTAGATTTTTCAGAAAACCCACCTTTATGTAAATGTGGAAATATTCTGAGACCAGACGTTGTTTGGTTTGGAGAATCTTTACCGCAAGATGTTTGGCAAAACGCAATAAATCATGCAAATCATTGTGATCTAATGATTATTGTAGGTACATCACTCGTAGTATCTCCTGCAAATACTTTACCAATATATGCAAAACAGAATAATGCAACATTAATAGAAATTAATCCAGAAAATACTGAAATGTCATTAGACATGGATCTTGCTATAAGAGATACCAGTGCAAAGGTATTACCAGAATTTGTTTCGTTATTCAAATAAAATTTTGATTAAAAAAATTCTAAAAGAAATTCCAATCACTAAATGAATTTTTGATCAATTCTAACGGATTAAAGTTTGTTATTGCTTTTTGTGATGATTCTTTTACATCAGAAATTTCAGCTTGAATTGCTTTTTGTGATGATTCTTTTACATCAGAAATTTCAGCTTGAATTGCTTTTTGTGATGATTCTTTTACATCAGAAATTTCAGCTTGAATTTTATCTCCAATTTGGTTTATCTCATTTGTAATTGCATTGGTAGTTTTTTCAGTAATTTTATCAACAGAATTATCAATTCTTTGTTCTACAGAATTTACAGTTTTAGAACTAAGATTAGATACATCTTCTTTGATTGAATCAACAACGGTTGCAGATGTTGTTGGGAATAAGGTATCTATTTCATTTGAGAAAATCATTCCTCCCAGGACAATTATGCCTACAATTATACCTAATTTTATGAACATTTGTTAATAATTCTAAAAAATGGATTTTAGATTCATACTAAAAAAAATAGTCAAAAATGATTGAATTTTCTTAGCTAACTTTCTTCTCCATCTACAAACCAATCAATTATTTCATCAATTCTTGATGAAGTTAGAATAACTTTGATTGGGCCCAGAGGAGATTCCTCAGATTCCTCACAAATAGCAATTTTGTCTACAAATGCAGCCTGTTTATTTAGATAAAACCAGGTAGAGTCATTGTTTAGATTTTTTTGAAGATTTCTCCTGTAGGTTTTTTGAGATTGCTTTGAGTGAACTACTTCGTATATTTTCTCTAATGAAGTCAGATCTTTAGATTCTGCAAAAATTGAGTGATTTTCAGTTTTGATTGTAGAATATGGGAAAATGTTTGAAATTGATTTTTTTGCTTTATTTGGATCTTCAGAAGGATTTACTGCACAGAACATTTCAATTTCACAATTTATGTTTGGAATTTTCATTATACCCAACTTTGGATAATCTCATATGCGGATTCTATTAATTCATCTTTTGTTAATCCAATGTTTGAAATTGCGTAATCAGATAATGCAATTGAATTGCTTATTCCAACACCTAATTCACGGTTATCTCTTTCTTCAAAATGTTCTTTAGTTTGAGGATCATCTGATCTTCCTCTCTTTTGTAGAAAATCAAATCTTGTATCAGTTGATGCATGGATAGCTAATAATTTTACATTTCCCATTTTTCTTAAGACCTCAATTTCATCATTTGAACGAACACCATCAATTAAAATTACATTAGAAGTTGACGATTCAATTTGTGGTTTTATTAATTCAGCAACTGCACCAGGTCCATTCTTTTCTCGAAGTTCAAGCATTAATTTTCCAAGATTTGATCTTGAAGGCTCTAAGTTTCTTTTTTTAGCTTCTTCCCTTACAGCATTTCCCATATTGACATTATCATAACCTTTCAGTTTGAGCCCATCAGCAATTGTAGATTTCCCAGCGCCAGGCATGCCTGTCAGGCAAACAATTAGTTTTGTCATTGTATATCAAAAATCAAACTCGTCTATGAAGCTACCGGAAATTATTATAAAGATACATCAAAAAAAGTTGTAATGCGTACTTTTGTAGCAATTGAAATTTCAAACGATGATGTGAAAAAATCAATTAAAGATTTTCAAAATAATTTAAAAATTAATGCAAATCCAATAAACTTGGAACAATTACATTTTACATTACAATTTTTGGGAGAAATATCAGAAAATCAAACGCAAAAAGTAATTGAAGCATTAAGAAAAATTGAATTTTCTGAATTTACCATAATCTTGAAAGGAATAGGTGTATTTCCTAAACCAAAATTTCCACGAATAGTTTGGGTGGGAACAGATGAAAAAGGTGGAAAAAACCTGATTCAATTGGCAAAAAAGGTGGAAAATGTGCTTGAACCCTTAGGATTGGTTTCTGACAAACCATTCAAACCTCACATTACAGTATTTAGGATTAAAAAGAAGATTGGGGACATAACAGAGGATTTGAATAAACAAAGTATTACAGATTTTGGAATGCAAAAGATTTCCAGTATCAAATTAAAGAAAAGCGAACTTACATCTGAGGGTCCAATCTATTCTGATTTAGAAGAGGTAATTGCTGTAAAATGAAAAAAATTATTCCAAATATCATGAAAAATGTTATTCCTACACAGACAGTAGAAAAATCAAAAGAAAGGATTGCAGAAACAGCATTAGAATTAGTTAAAAAAGAAATTGTAAAATTTCCTGAAATTATTGGGGCAGAGTTTGGTGGATCATTTGCTAAAGGTACATGGTTATCAAAAGATGCAGATGTTGATATTTTTGTAAGATTCAAAAAATCAACTTCAGAAGAGAAATTTGAAAAAATCTCAAAGAAAATTGGTTTTGATTCATTGAAGAAATTTTCTCCATATGTAAGATATTCCGAACATCCATATGTTGAAGCTAAAATGAAGGGCACGAAGATCAATGTGGTTCCATTTTATGATGTCGAAGTTGGAGAATGGAAAAGTGCTGCAGATAGATCTCCATATCATACAAAATACATGTCAAAATCACTAACTCATAAAATGAGAAATGAAGTTAGAATTCTAAAGACATTTCTAAAATCAAATGGGATTTACGGTGCTGAGATTGCAAAACAAGGATTTAGTGGATATGTTTCAGAAGTTTTAGTTTTACATTTTGGCAGTTTTGAAAATTTAATAAAATCAATTTCTAAAATTGAAGAAAATGAAGTTATAGGAAAAACCTCAAAGAAATTTGATACATCTCTAGTAATAATTGATCCAATAGATAGCAATAGAAACTTAGCTGCTGCAATTTCTGATGAAAATATTGGAAAGTTTATTCTTGTTTGTAGAGCATTCAAGGAAAATCCAAAACTAGAGTTTTTCAAGAATAAAAAATCAAGAGTTTCAAAGAAGCATTGGGGAAATGTATTATCAATTAAATTTAATTTCAAAATTAGGAGTCCTGACATAATTTGGGGGCAGATCAAAAGAGCAACATCATCATTAAGTACACAATTAGAATTAGCTGGATTTACAGTTCTACGAAGTAAGGCCTACACAGATCAGGAAAAGGAAGCATATCTCCTATTCTTTTTAGAATCGACAAAAATTTCTGAAATCTACGCAAAAAACGGACCTGAATTTTTCAGAGAAGGAAGTTCCAAGAGTTTCATTTCAAAAAATCTCTCAAATAAAGGATTAGTGTGGGTTGGAAATAACAAAAAAATTATCTCTTTGGAAAAGAGAAAACAAGTAGATGCTGGCAAGTTTATGACGGGGTTTTTGAAAAATAATCTTCAAACAGGTATACCAAAAGGTCTTCAAGCTGATTTCAAGCGTGGTTTCAAAATTAACATCGGCGAAAAAGGATTAAGTAAATCAATTAAAGAGGTTGCAAGTGAGTTAATCTCAACAGATGGCACATTCCTTCATTTCAATTAAAAAGTTCGTAGATGAGCCATACTCAGAAATTCTTGGATATCCAAAAGCAACTTCACGTCAAATAAAATCTAGAATTAATGAATTAGAAAAATTAAAAATTAAATCTATATCGTTAACTGGACCAATGACACTTGGTAAGTTAGAAATTCTTGGGAAAGGATATGTGGGTGTAGTTGTTCTTGCAAAAAAAAATAGTAGAGAAGTTGCATTGAAAATTAGAAGGACAGATTCTCAAAGAAAAGAAATGAAAAGTGAAGCAGGATTATTGAATTTAGTAAATTCTGTGAATGTTGGACCAAAAATGATTGATGCAAGCAAAAATTTTTTGATAATGGAATACATTGAGGGAATCAAAATTATTGATTGGGTGAATTCTCTAAAAGGCACAGGTAGTGTTAAAAAATTAAAATTCACAATAAGAAAAGTTCTTGAAGATTGTTACAATTTGGATCAAATAGGTTTCGACCATGGAGAATTAAGTAATATTTCAAAACATGTCATTGTTGGAAAAACAAGATCTACTCTGATAGATTTTGAAAGTTCTAGTGTAAAAAGAAGACCATCAAATGTTACTTCAGTTACTCAAGCAATTTTTATTGGTTCAGGAATTGCAAAAAAAGTACAGAAAATTTACAAAAATCCACCTAAGGAGAAAATTATTGGTGCTCTAAAGCAGTACAAACAAGAAAAATCTATTGAAAATTTTGAGAATCTATTGAAAATTTTAAAGTTGTAATGGGACCGGCAGGATTTGAACCTGCGACCACTAGTCCCCCAGACTAGTATCATACCAAGCTAGACGACGATCCCTTGTCACAGAGGCACAAAATGAAATTATTAAATCGTCGTATTAACAAACAAAAATTGTGAAAATTTGTAATATTTGCCACAAGCTTTCTGCAACAGGAGAAGATCACATAGATTGCATTCAAAAGAGAAGTATAGAGTTAGAAGCTGAAGATTTCAAAAATAGTATACCTGAAAAACTAAATCTTTCTAAAAACGATAAAGAGCTTGGTGTTGAGATGAGAGCTGTTTTAGAACACTTAGCAAGAGAGAAAGAAAATTCAGATTGATTAAAGCCATTTAGAGAGTCTTTCTTTTTCAAATTCTAATTTGTTTGAAAGATTCTCAGAAGTTTGTTCAGAAATACGGGTAGAAGGTTCTGGTTGTGAAAACATGTCAACTTCAATAACTGATGCTGTTTCTCTGCCTGATTCAATAAAACATCCTCCTTTTCCATCAAATAATTCAGATTCTTCTTTTGATTGAAGTTTTGAGACAATATTTTTTGCAACGGTAATGCCCTCACCTTCTGCAAACACTCCCGCCTTTGGTACTGCCTTATTTTCTGTAACTACCAAACTCGTGACATCACCAACTGCAAACACATTTTCAAAATGGGTTTTACAATCTCTATCTATTGGAATGAATCCAGATTCTTTTGCCAATCCAGAATCATAGATTACTTTTGGTGCAATATGAGGTGGAACAGCTAAAAGTAAATCAAATTCTGCTTCACCATTTTCAAAAATTAATTTCTTTGATTCAACTGATTTTATTTTAGATGAATTATGAAAAGTAATTTTTTCAGAATTTACTAATTGAAGAATTTCTTTACTAACTTCTGGACCGGCTGCAGGTAATGTGATTGGAGCTGGACTGTAAAAGTCGATTTGAACAGAATCACGCACTCCACGCTTTCTAAGCATAGAATCTATCAGTAAACTAGCCTCAAATGGTGCAGGAGGACATTTGTATGGCATTCCCATTATAGAGATAGCAATTTTTCCAGAATCAATGTTTTGGAGTTTGTTGTGGATTTCTGAAAGCTGATTATGATCATATAGATTGAATCCATTTTCCATTAATCCAGGAATTTTTTGTGGAGCTAAAACTGCACCTAATGATATTACAAGAAAATCGTATGATATGTTTTCTTGTTTAGTTTTGACATTTTTGTTTTGAAAATCAATGGAAAGGATTTCATCCTGTAGGAAATTGATTTCCTTTTTCTCTAATTGATTTAGGTGTCCAATAGAATTTTCAAAGCTTCGTGTTCCATTTATTATCCATAATTTTGCAAATCCTACCATAAACCAATCTTTTTTGTCAATTATGGTGATTTTTACTTGTGAAGAAGATAGCGAATTTCTAATTTCATTTGCAGCAGCAAGTCCACCAAAACCACCTCCTAAAATTACAACGTGTGGGATATCTGTCAAGTTAACGTTCTTGTGTTGTTGGTCTTATCAAGATTTCATTGACATTTACATAAGATGGTGAGTCTACTGCATACAAAATTGCATTTGCTATATCTTCAGCATGTAAGGCTTCCATCTTTGCTGCATTTTCGACAAATCCCTTTAGAGATTCATCAGTGATTGTGTTATTGAGTTCTGTATCTACAACACCAGGTTCAATGCTTGTTACTCTAATGTTTGAACGAATGCTGAATTCTTGTCTTAATCCTTCACTAAATGCTGCAACTGCATGTTTTGTGGCACAATAAACACTACCAGCAGGAAAGACAATTCTTCCTGCTACAGATGACAGATTAACAATATGACCAGATTTCTTTTCTTTCATGTGAGTGATTACTGCAGCAGTAGAATACAACACGCCTTTGATGTTAACATCAATCATTCTATCCCATTCATCTACTTTGAGGTTTTTGAAGAAGCTTAGAGGCATCAGTCCTGCGTTATTTACTAAAATATCAATAGAATTCCATTTTTCTAAAACAGCTTTTGCAAAATCATCACATTCAGATTTTTGTGTGACATCTAATTTTTGATAAAATACTTGTCCACCATTTTCAGTAATTTTTTTTGCGAGTTCTTCTAGTCTATCAACTCTTCTGGCACCAATAGCAACTTTTGCACCTGCTTTTGATAATGCTAAAGCAGTGGCAAATCCAATACCACTACTAGCTCCAGTAATTATTGCAACTTTATCTTTTATCAATTAATCAAACTGAATTTTGACATCGTAAAAATGTTTAGACTAGTAAAATAGTTCTCAAAAAATACTGGCAACTTTATTAAAAGTAAAATAGTAAATGAAATTGTGAAGTCTGAAAAGTGTGCATATTGTGGAGATTTGACTGATTTACCATTCCAATGTAATTACTGCAAGGATCCATTTTGTTCAGAGCACAGACTTCCTGAAGAACATAGATGTGTAAAGCTAAGCCAAATTAGAGCAAAACGATTTGGTGAAAAGAAAGTCATCAGAGATGGTGGAAGAGACAGACCAAATATTTTTAGAAGAATTTTTGGGCGTTTTTAGTAAGGGCTTTTTTCAGGAGAGATTTTTGCACGTCTTCCCTGATAGATTAACGCAATAGCAAGTGCAAACATCACCATTCCAGTTAATGGAAAATTTTGAGGTGCGGGCAAAATGAACCAATAGTAAATTCCAAAACCAATTGAAACTATAGCTTGTGTCCATAGTTTTGCCCATTTAGGAGCTTTAACTAATCTGCTAATTCCCTCAACAATAAAAATTCCAATTACAGGATAAATTGTATAAAATAGAAAATCAATTACATCAACACCTGTATGAGACATCTAATTAGAGATGAATCAGGTATAATTTCTATCTAATCTTCTAAACGGACTTTAGTTGCAGCATTTTTAGCTATTAGTGCCTGTGCATTTTCATATGGGATGGTTGCAATATCCTCGACTTTGAATGGTCCATATTTCTCAAGGTCAGCACCTACAATTTCATCTACTTCTTGCAAAAATCGTACTGCAATTCTCTTTGTTTTATGATTTTGTGATAAAGATTCAAGAAATTTTGATTTTCCGTTGATTGTTGCTGAAAGAATCATCTCTTTTCTGTCTCTTTCTTCTTCTTGAGAGTCAAGAATGAATTTTTCTTCATCTAAAAGAAAACCAATCTCAAGATCTTTTGATTTTGAGATTTTTTCTAATCTGATGTTTATCAATAAAGAAGTCAATTCAGTTGCCATTTCTATCATGGCATCTTTGATTTTGTTTTCAACGCCATCAAATTCTTGTTTTTTCAAATTTCCTATAAAATTAGATAAGTTTCTGTAAAAGTTTGGATCAATTTCTAGTAGAGATTCATCCTCAGTTTCTCGTAATACAACATGATGCAAATAGTTGATATCGATTTGATTAGTTTCGGACATTTCTTACCTAATCCTTAAATGCTGGATGTATTTGTGTTTGATTGAAGTATAAAATTGCCCTATAAAGTCAGTCACGGAAAAGCAATGCAAGTATCATATTCACCTGACGAAGTTTTCTCAAGAATTCAGCATGAGGGAATTCAATTCATTGATCTTCAATTTACTGGTTTAACTGGTCATTTTCATCACACTACAATTTCAGCTAATACTTTTACGCCTGAGCAGATGAGAGATGGGTTACCAAAATTAGACGGTTCATCAATTATCGGATTCACAAGTATTGATGATTCAGATTTACTCTTAAAACCTGATCCAAATACATTTGCAATTATTCCATGGATGACAGAAAACAAAACGGCAAGACTGCTTTGTGATGTTTACTGGGGAGAAGGCAGAGGTAGACTATCAAGAGATCCAAGAGGCATATCACAAAAGGCTGAAGAGTACATCAAAACACAAGGATATGATTTTAGTACTTGGGGTCCTGAGGTAGAATTTTTTGTTTTTGATAAAGTACACTGGGATGTTCTAACCCCATACAAAGGTCAATCTTATTCAATTGAATCAAAAGAAGCTCCATGGAATCAATCAGGTGATGGATATCCTATGGGATTACAGGAAGGATACTATCCTAGTACACCTGCAGATACTCTCACACCATACAGAAATGAATGTGTAAATATTCTCAATAAGAATTTTGGAATATTATGTGATAACCATCATCACGAAGTAGCAACAGCAGGACAATGTGAAATTGATATCAAATATGATTATATGACAAATGCAGCAGATGCAGCACAGTCTTACAAGTATGTAATTAGAAATGTAGCACAAAAGTACGGCAAAGTTGCAACAATGATGCCAAAACCAATTGCAATGGATTCAGGTTCAGGTATGCATGTTAATGTTAGTTTATGGAAAGGTAAAGACAATGCATTTTATGATCCAGATGATGAAATTGAATTAAGCCAACTTGGAAGATACTTTTGTGGAGGAATTATCAATCACGCAAAAGCATTATCAGCAATTTGTAATCCAACTACAAACTCCTACCACAGATTAGTTCCAGGGTATGAGGCTCCAGCATATATTGCATGGAGTTCTGGTAACCGTTCGGCAATTGTCAGAGTTCCAAAACACCTCAAAGGAAAAGAGTATTCAAATCTAAAGAGATTAGAGTTTAGAGCCCCTGATCCTTCATCAAATCCATATCTAGTATTTGCGGCAGTTACTGCAGCTGGTATGGATGGAATCAAAAAGAAGATGGATCCTGGAGATGAAGTTCGTGACGACATATTCAAGATGACAAAAAGTGACAGAACTAAGAGAGGAATTGGAGTTCTTCCAAAGAGTCTTGGAGAAGCACTTGATGAATTGGAAAGTGACAGAAAATTCCTCAACCCAATTTACACCAATGATGTAATTGACAAAATTATTGAATTAGAAAGAAGAGATCAACGTGAGATTTCTATTAGACCACACCCACATGAATTTTATCTATACTTTGATGTTTAGACTCGCCCACTAAGTTCGAAGATATAGTATAATGAAATTGCCATTAGAGCAAATCCACCTCCAAGAAAAATTCCTCTTCTTTTCTCAGAAGTTGCAGATTTATACAATAACACACCACCTGCAAGACCTACAAACAATACCAAAACCCCTACAACAACACTATCAAAACTAGTGTTAGTGATTAATGGATGGAAAAATCCTGACAGTAATGCAAAGAATGCAACCAAGTAAACATACTTGAAACCAGCAAGGGCTTTTGATGATGTTTTATTCAATGTTGTCCGTAAAGTTGGTTATCAAATAAACTTTTGAAAAAAATTCCAAAATAATTTACATCATACCGCCCATGTCAGGCATTCCACCCATACCGCCCATTCCAGGCATTCCAGGTGGCATTCCGCCCATTCCAGGTGGCATTCCGCCTTCTCCACCACCAGGTGGACCACCAGCAGATTTCTGAGTAGCAATCACATCATCAATTCTAAGAATCATACATGCAGCTTCAGCAGATGCTGAAACAATTTGGAGTTTTACTGCAAGAGGTTCAATGATATCACTAGATTTCATATTTGCAATCTTTCCTTTCATGACATCAA
>REGK01000064.1 GCA_003702545.1 Candidatus Nitrosopumilus sp. | reverse complement strand
GTATGTCACACCTGCGACTGGACAGGAGTCATCCAGTCAAATTTTTTTTAAAAAATAATTAAAGTTGGTTTCCTGCCAAAAACCAATTTTCTTTTGGATTGTCTTCAAAAACAACAATAACATGATTCTCTTTTGTTTTTAGAATCTCTACTGCTGATTTTGTGATTGCTTTTGCGTATTCGTCTTTTTGTTCCTGAGTTCTACCAGGATACATTGACACTGTAATCAATGGCATGAGAACTCAAACTAGAATCAGGAATTTATGCTTTCAATAATCTGGTCGGTAGCCGTATCGTGTACCATATGTGTATTCAGAACTATGTGTTTTTTTGTACAGATAACCCGTTGCAAATCCTATTGCAAAACCACCAATGTGTGCCATATATGCAACACCGCCACCTGCAACACCAAAACCACCTATGAAAAATGGTAACAAGTTTTGAAATACTAACCAAAAGGGCAAGAACCATCTTGCTTGGATATGCATCATTCTCCAAAAGAATCCCAACATAAGGAAGGTAGTAATTCGAACTCTTGGGAACATTGCCAAGTAAGCACCAAGTACACCAGAGATTGCACCAGATGCACCTACTGCAGGAATAGAACTTGTAGGATCAATTACAATGTGAGCGAGACCAGCACCAACTCCCCATCCAAGATAGATTAAAAGAAATTTTGCTTTACCAAACTTTAGTTCAATGTTATCGCCAAAGATCCACAAAAACAACATGTTACCACCCAAGTGCATCAAACCGCCATGCATGAACATTGAGCTTAACAATGAAAAGTACGGAGTGTCAGGACAAGAAATTCCTGGTTGAATCATTGATGAGAAACCAGTAATACAACCTGGAACTGCACCCCATTCAAAGAACATGAATGCAGCTCTTTGATTAGAAAATTCCCAAAATTGACCAGTAATCAGTACTTCATAGAAAAATATTACAACATTAAGTATGATTAATCCAATTGTAATTTTTGGTTTGAATCCTGGAGGATGAGGATTTTCATCTCGTAATGGTAGCATTAGTTATTTAGTTTGAATGAAATTTCTATAATAAGATTTCAAGAGTTTTCGACTATAGACTGAATTATAAAAAAATAAAAGATGAGAAACAGGCAACCAAGATGACTCCTCCTAGTTTCTCATCAACTATGGTCTGTGTTATTATGTAATACAAAATAGATTAAAACAAAATTGGTACATTCGTGGGATTAGCTATACATGTAAGATTCCATTTGTTATCAAGAATTGAATTCCTTGAACAAATGCATCATCATCAATTGCGCCCTCTGCCCACCAGCCTGCATTGTTCTTTATCCATGCTGGAATTTCATTAGAATCTGAACCAGTATCTGAAGATGTAGGAGGAATGCGTAGAACATTTTCTTTGATCAAATATTGAATTCCTTGAACAAATGCATCATCATCAATTGCGCCCTCTGCCCACCAGCCTGCATTGTTCTTTACCCAATTTGGAACAGCAGGTTTTGTTTCCCCAACAGTAATTGACCCAATCATCCAAGGATGAAGTGTACAATAGTAATCATGGTATCCATTTTGTTCAAATTTGAAGGAGAATGTTTCTCCTGCAGGTATTATCCCACTATCAAAAATACCGGAAGTACCATGATCCGGAGTTCCAGAAGTAACGGTATGAGCAGAACTATCCTTATTATCCCATAATACAACTTGATTAGGCTCAATATTCAGACTTGTTGGAAGGTAGCAAGAATTATCATTTTCACATCCAGGTAGTGATGTTCCAATGCCAATATCTACAAAATGATCACCAATCAATTCTTCTTTTGGTTCAGAGACTTTGAATGAGAATTCTCCTGAAGTATCAAAGTTGTTTACATTTGAAATTCTTACAAGTACGGCACCTGTTTGATCAAAGTTTACCCTAACTGAATCAGTTCCATCAGGTGCCTCTAATCCTTGTTTTGATTCTACAATTCTTCCATTAAGAAAAATATCTAGATCATAAACATTTTGTTGAATAATTACATTAGAAATTGGATCATGAAATTCTATATGGAGTGTAATGTCATTACCTGGATTAATTTTCCCTTTGGGAGATAGTGACAAGTGGAATTTCCAGTCTTCTTCAGAAGACAATTGAATTACTTTATCACCATCTTCTAGGGATGCATCACTTTTTTGAACATCTCTTTTTTTGCCTGACTCAATACCAAAGATCATTTTGTCACTTAGTTCTGGAGGGTTTTCATCAATCATTTTTAGTAATTTTTTTGATGAAAGCAAAAAGTGAACTACGATTTCTTCATCACCAGAACGATCAATGGTACCAAAATAAGACATGTCATTTACAGTCAATATGATTTCATAATTTTCAAAAATATCTACTGTTTTTGGAATATAATATTCAGCGTGAACAAATGGTATTGATTCAATAAAGTCTTCATCCCAATCAAATGGCATTTGTGCAGTTAGTTTTTTGTCTCTTTGATCATAATCAAAGTTTTCTATTTTATCAAAATAAGTTGCAAACATCAAATCATGATTTACATCATCAACACTAATAGAAAATGGAATGAACTCTCCCATTGTAAACAAAATTTGAAATGTTGTTTCTGTCCCAGATACAGGTTCATTATCAATTGACAGTAATGTCATTTGAACATCAACCAAACCTCCTTGCAAGAATAGGGGTGCCTCTATAGTCAGAGGCGAATCATTTGAGGCTAGCCAGGCACCATTGTTAGCAGTTTCACCCAGAAAATTCACGCTCTGACTGGGCACAATTTGTGTCTGTATTTTGTCATCAGGAGAATATGCCTCAAATTCAACAATCAGATTTCCTTGTCCATCAAAGATCTCAACTCTATGTTCTGCACCTTTAACAATCTCTCCAGTGTCATCATTGACTGTTGTAATATCAAAAACAATATGATCTTCATTTCCTTCTAAAATTGATGGGCTTGTTTCTAATTGCACTTTGAAATAATTTTGATTGATAAAGAGAACATCACTTTCTTCACTGCCAGAACCGCCACCATATGCTACTTGTATTGAACCAAAAACAAGAATTATAGAAAATAATCCAAGAAAGAATTTATGATTCATGAAAATCAAAACTTTGTAAATTATTTTAAGTTAACAAAGATTCTTAGACTTTGATTAATCCAGAAGCCATCAAGAAATTGATTCCGTTTGCAAATTCTACATCAGTAAGATGACCTTCAGACCACCATGCAGCATTATTTCGTACCCACATAGGAATTGATGTGATATTTGCTTCTTCATCGACTGTTTCTTCAGTTGTTGGAACACTAATGATATTTTCTTGAACTAGATATTCAATACCTTTTGCAAAGTCTGGATCGTTGATTTGTCCATCAGACCACCACATTGCATTCTTCTTTACCCAGTTTGGAATATCAATGTCTGCTGAGACAGGAGTTATTGTTGGTCTTGGAGTCTCAACAAAAATTTCAGAATTATCTGAAACTATTGCAGAGCCAGTATCAAGAACTAGAGCTTTTGCAATTATTTCTATAGTGTCTGCTTCAGTATATGGATTTGGAAGTGTAATGTCTTCATATTCAACATAAATTGTGTCTCCATGTCCAACTCGGAGTCTGTTTTGTTCCTGGGAGGAATCACCGCTAGTCATATGGAATTCTCCTGGAAGATAATTGATGTGGTG
>REGK01000063.1 GCA_003702545.1 Candidatus Nitrosopumilus sp. | reverse complement strand
TTTCTTTGCTGGTTTGGCTTCTGCTTTCTTTGCTGGTTTGGCTTCTGCTTTCTTTGCTGGTTTGGCTTCTGCTTTCTTTGCTGGTTTGGCTTCTGCTTTCTTTGCTGGTTTGGCTTCTGCTTTCTTTGCTGGTTTGGCTTTAGATTTTTTTGGTTTACCGTCTAGGACCTCTTTTTTCTTTTTTAGTGCATCCAGTTCTGCTTGGATTTTTGTTGCTTCGTCAACTAGTTCATCTTTTTTCTTTGCCATCAAATCACCTTATTTTTTAAATTTAGTTTGATATTTTTCATATAGTATTCCTATTTAACAGTAAATTCTTCACTAGTAGAGATATTTTCAAGGTCCTTAGAAATCATTTCTGCTACAATCTTATAAGATCCTGCAGTATCAATTACTTTGGAGAATTTTTCGCCTATTGGAATTAGTTCATTTCTAGCATCAAAACATTGTTCAAAGAATCCACCTTGTGTAACTACATCTTTTCCAGAGTATATTGTAACATATAGATCACCACAGTCAAAGTGAGAATCAGAGACTTGGACAGAAATCTCAACTGGCTCAGAAGTAGAATATGATTTTGCTAGTCCAACTATTTCAATGTCAGATCCATGAGAACTCCCATGAGAACCGCCTGAAAAAGACATTGAAGGTATCATGTTTAGTTCTCTATCAGGCTGTTGAAGAATATCACCCATAACTGCAGAACCAAATCCAATGGAGAAAATTACTGGTAAGACAAATACGACAAAAATTCTCTTTGATGCCATTTCGTTTTAAAATCACTGTTTCCCCTATATCTATTTAGCAAAATCATTAACAGGGTATGAATTTGACGAATGAGTTAAATCGTAGCCGACTAAATATCGCTAGATGCGACTTAGAAAATTCAGAGTTAGAGCATATCGTTGCATTCACGATTCTGGAGAGATTACAGTTGGAGATTTAGCAGCATTTGTTGGAAGAAATGAGAGTGGTAAGACAACAATTCTTCAAGCATTGACTCTTTTGAATAGAGATGAGCAGGTTTCAGAATTAGATCTTTGTGATGAAATGAGTGAAGAGCTCAAAGATGAGATTAGACTTGCCGAAGGAGAATTTGATTTAAATCAAAACGAGATGGAGTTGCTAAAAGAAAAATTTCCAGGTCTTCCTGAAATGAAGAAAATTAGATTATTTAGAACAAACAGAAATCCCAAAGTACAATACGAATTTGAGGATATTGAATTAGGTGAAGAAGAGAATAAAGGACTCAATTCATGGGAAAACTTTTCAAAACAAATCATTGAATTTTTAGATACAATTCCAAATCATCTTAGAATTCAGATTGACACATCTTTCTTTGAAGGAGGAGTTCCAAATAATCAAGAGTCATTTGACAGAGGAATGGCAGAATTTAGCAATCAATTTCATGTCATTGCAATTCAAGAACCCAAAGTAATTGAAGAATGGGAGAAGATTTACGAGAGTCCAGAAAATCAATTTACAAATTTACTTAGCGGTAAAAGTGAAAAAAAGGCTCTGCAAAATTTCATAGAATCAGAACTACATCCAAGATTCGTGTATTTTTCAGATTATAAAAAAATCTACGGAAACATAAATCTCAATGAATATCTTAGAGAAGAAAAGGGACAAAGAGCAGACTCTATAGAGTTTGTTGAAGAGTTTGACAAGGCTGAAACTGTAAGAAATCTCTTCTATCTAGCAGAACTCGATATGAATGAGCTTGAAGAAGTAAAAGAGAGCCCATCAAAATGTATCAAATTACTAAATGCTGCAAGCAATAGATTAACTAGCAAATTAAATCCAGCATGGAAAGGAGATCCAATTCACGTGGATTTGAGATACAATCCAGGAAACATCATGAGTGTTGTAATTTCAGACGTCCACAAAGATGGGACAGTTACCAATACAGGATTACTAAACAGAAGAGCGGAGGGTTTCAAATGGACATTCTCGTTTATTGTAAACTTTGCAGCTGAAACACAAAGAGCAGAGCTAAAAGAAGCAATTTTACTTTTAGATGAGCCAGCAAGGAATCTTCATCCAACACAACAGATGGGAATTTCAGATTTGTTAAAAAATTTGGCAGGCTCTAACCAAGTTTTGTATGCAACACACTCACCATTTATGATATTTGATTACACTCCAGGAAATTTGCTTGTTGTAGAGTTGGATAAACGAAAACATCTCAGTAGAATATTTTATGATTATTGGAATGCAGATGACAAAACACTCACACCTATCTTGTACGGATTATCAAGGGGACAAGTAGAATCTATTGTAGACAGAGAGATTGGAACAAACTCCAGACCAGTAATAATTGTAGAAACAATGTCAGATTCAATGTACCTTAACGCATTTGACAAGTTCTTGCAAGACCCAAACATCTCAATGAATCCACTTAATGTGGTTGCAGCATACAACAAAAATTCAGTATTACCATTAGCAATATTTTACAGAAATCACGGATACAGAACTTTTATCCTATTAGATAACACTGAGGAATCTAAACAAATTTCAGCCCAATTAGGTTCAAATGAATTTTCGCCGATTCAAACCATTTTCTTTGAATTAGAAGGCAAAAAACTTGAATCCATAGAAGACTATATCGTACTAGAGGATTATTTACATCCAGTAAATCAGACATATGAGATAAAGTTAAGACATGAGGGATTCTCAAATCTTATGCCTGATGATGTATCATCAAAAGAAGGTAAAGGAAATCTGGAGAAATTAAGAAAAATTTGGCAAGAGCACAGCGATGATGACTGGGGCAAGTTTGACAATGAAGAGATTACTAGATACATTTGTGAAAAAATTGCATTAGAGGAGACAAGTTTTCTATCAGATAAAACAAAAGACCAATTCAGATCATTATACAGGTTAATTGCTGAACGAATCAGACAATATCAAAACGCCAATACAAAGTCCGATTTGGATAAATTTCAAAAGGCCAAAGCTTAAGAAGTTTGCTGATGAAAAATCCTTTAAGGTTTAATTGAGAGATGGCGAGTTTGAATATAATGAATAAATCCTCTATGAGAGGAATTTTCCTTTCAACTGTATTATTATTTTCAATAACACTAATTTCAATTCCAAATGCATTTGCTGAAGACATTACTGCAAATAGTATAGGCTTGGATGAAACCGTAATTGTTGAATTTACAAACGATTCCAATGAAGAAATCAATACTTTTAGAATTTGGCTTGGTTCAGATTTTAATTTCAAGTCATTCAAGACTGAAAAGGGATGGGTAGGCGAAAAGACACCACAAGGAGTAATCGTCTTTACAACTCCTGAACCAATGAAAATAGGGGAATCAGTAAAGTTTGGAGTAAAAGCTGATAACAAAAATCCAGGAATCAATTGGAAAGCACTAGATGTCAAAAATGCACAACAAGGAACGGGCAAAGTATTACCAAAAGAATTACCCAAAGTTATAGAAAATACACAAATCAAGCCAGTGCAAATCCCAACAGGCGCAGGTATTCTTTCAGATTCAATTTTTAGAATAATTCCAGAGAAACCAAATGTAGGTTCATCTATCAGGGTAACTGGAGACAATTTTGGAGCATCACAGGAATTTGACTTTTACATAGATAATTCAAAAATTGGCAGTTTTGTAACAGATGGAAATGGTCATTTTATGACTACAATGAAAATACCTGAAAATCAAGA
>REGK01000062.1 GCA_003702545.1 Candidatus Nitrosopumilus sp. | reverse complement strand
TTCCATTAGTTGGTGTTTATCCCGTTCCTGAGAGGTATTCTTACTGGTTGGGAAACATTAATCAAAATTCAACTTCAATGGATTACACAATCTCTGCAAGTTATTATGAAAATGAAAAATGGTCTATGTTGTGGCCTGAATCTGAAACAATAACTATTCCTCCTAATGACATTTCAACAGTAGATGTAACTTTGGTAACTCCAACTGATTTGCAAACTGGTGTGTATCAGGGATTTTTGAATTTCAAAAGTGATATGCATGAAGTAAACGCTCCAGTTTCATTTGTAATCAAAGAAACTATAACACAAAATGATTCTACAATTGTAATTCAAGGAAAACAAAGTGATGACATTCTTTATGGAACTGGTTACACTAAAGGTGCATTTGATATGGTTAATCGTTACATGGCAGGTGATTGGAGACAATATTATTTTGACATACAAAATGAATCTGTAAACTCTGCAGCAATTGAACTTTCATGGAATAGTGATGATACTAACTTGGCTGTATTTGTTATGGATCCATTAGGGCAAATTGTTCAAACTAATGTTCCATCTGGTGTATTTGGACATTTTATGGGATGGCCATCACTTGATTGGTTAGGTAATAGTCTGTTTAGTCAAGGCGGTGGATTTTTCCCTGTAAAAAACAAAGATGATACATCAACTGTTTTGTATGTTCCAATCAATCAAACTGGTACTTACACACTACTAACGCACTCTACACTATTTGGAGGAAATTCTACAACTGAACCAATTACCCTTGCAGCAAAATTTACAAACATTTCTCCTGAAATGATCTCTCAAAATATCGAAATTATTGAAGAAGAGGTATCTTCAGACTATGAGAAAATCCCAAAAAATCATACTCTGACATCTGAAAAAGAATTTGATTCAAAGGAATCTGTTGGCACCTCTCAAAATACAGATTCTTTACTCTTAACTGGAATTGCTATTGGAATTGCTATTGGAATTGCGATCGGAATTGTTTCTATTGTAATAATTAGACAAAAATCTACCAAGTAACTGAACAAGGTTTATAAGCAATTTGGCGAGTACGTGAGCTTGAATGTCAGAGGTGGGGACAAAAAAGTCTGCCGGATTATCCCGAAGAGACTTTCTAAAGTTAATGGGTGCAGCAGGAACTGGTTTAGCATTTGCTCCATTTGTCCCATTTGGTAATTTTATGCCAAACCCAAATCAGGCCTCTCTTGAAAAAGTACCTGTAATCTTACCTGATGGCACTCAAGCTAACGCTAACACTTATCCAGTAAATCACGCTGAAGTCATTACATATCCTTCAACAGGTGATGCTGCACTTGATGCTGAAGCATTTCGTAAGTGGCAATTCATCAGACTACCTGAAGAATTAGGTGGAACAAAAAATGAACCTTCTGCATTTAGAGCTTATAGTATGGTTTGCCTTCATCTATGGTGTTTGTGGAAATATTGGCCTGATGAGGGAAGAAAAAGAGGTGAATGTCCTTGTCACGGAAGTATGTATGATCCAATTACTGGAACTGCATATGTTGGTCCAGCATCAGTACAAGCTTCACCTTCAAACACTTTACCTAAACTAACTTTGGAAGTTGCTTCAGATGGATTAATCTACATCTTGCCACCAAAGTTTAACGCACAAGAAAATGGAGTAATTGGATATGGCCGTTTCGCTTGAGCCAAGAAGAAATGGTGTAGTTGAATTTCTCTATTGGTTATGGGAAGGTGTAGATAGAACTATCTTTACTGCAATCAAGTTTTCATTTCCTGCAAGATTTGTAAGTCCGTTTGGATTTTTGGGAATGTTAACATTCATTGTGTTTATCATTCTTGGAATTTCTGGAGCTCTGCTCATGTTTTATTATCAACCGATATTGGATAGAGCATGGGATAGTGTTCAATTCATTAACGATGAAGTTCCATTTGGATTCCACATTAGAAACATACACTATCATGGTTCTAATGCAATGGTTCTCTTAGCTGTTCTTCACATGTATTATCAATACTTTAGCGGAAGATACAAAATTAGAAACGAAGTCTTATGGATGACTGGTGTTATTTTAGGAGTTGTAACTATCTTAGAAGCATTTACTGGATATGACGTTATATTCTCTGAAAGAGCCCAACTTGCAATCAGTATTGCAGCGTCCTTAACAACTTCCATCCCGTTGGCGGGATCTGTTATACGTGACGCGGCGCTGGGTAGTGGGTTCTCGGACTTTGTATTAAGATTCTATGCACAACATGTGTTCTTGTTGCCAATAGTTATGCTTGGATTAATGGCAGTTCACTTCCCAAGATTCTTGGTCTTTGATGTACCAATGGTCATGGCAATCGCTGGTGCTATTTTGATTACTGGTGGTGTATTCCCAATTGATTTGGGATTCAAGTTTGAGCCTACTGTACCGCCTGGTATTACTGTCCCTGAATGGTATTTGACTGGAATTTACGCTTTCATGAGGACACAGTATGACAAGTTTGTAACGGGATTGGTGTGGCCTTTGATATTCATTATATCGTTCGTATTGATTCCATTCATTGATAGATACAAGAAATTCTCTTGGAGAGACAGACCAATCATTACTGCATTTGGTATTACCAGTCTTGCACAAATTATGGTAACAACATACTGGGGATTCTATATCTCACCTGACATCTCAATTCCATTGGTTGAACGTTTGGTTATTGATCCTGTGTTCTTCTACAGTGTGATGATCTTGTTGGTTCCAATGAGCTTTGGATTCACATACATGATGATTAAACTTGCAAATGAAGCAGAGAGAAAATCAAAATTAGCAAAAAATACTGGTCCTCAAAAAGTTGCAACATTAGATCTGTCTGAAAAATGGATTAACTGGTTACTTGTTGCATTATTGGCCTTCCAAGTATTCCTCAACATTGCTGCATACAACGCGGCTCTGACTGGAATGAACAATATGTCTTTGTTCTTTGTTGGATTGATACTGATGGTATTTGCTGGTTTCTTCCATATCTACAGATATGGTTTGAGTCAACAAAAGAATGCTCCTCCAGCTCCTCCAACCCCTGTATCTGATGAGAAACCAAAACTAGCTGAACCAGAAGCATCTTCTCAATCTGATGAACCTGCAAAACTTCCAGAGGGTGAAACTGCTTCAGAAAAACCTGAAGAGAAACCTATTGCTCCTGAAGTTTCTACTCCAAAAACTCAAGCTGACTTGGGAGTTGGGGCAGACAATAATCCAAACCTTGGTGCCGGTGATCTAAACAAACCATGATCTCAAAAATTTCAAACAAACTTTATAAGAACTTGAGAGGCGAAAAAAATCATGAGTAGTCCAACATCTAGTCATGCTTATGGAATTGGACTTATTGCATTATTGGTTGGACTATCTGCTTCTGTAGTATTTTACACATCATTTTATCTTCCTGAATCTCTAGCAAAACCATCCGTTTCTCATGCAATTTTAGAACCTGCAGAAGAATTTTTCTTAATTGAGATCGTTCCAGGTGCAGTTATTGATGATGGAAATGACTATGTTCCAAATAAGGCTGAAGCGCTGTTGACATTTACAAACAATGTCCGGTGGATAAATAATGATGACACTGCTCACACTGTAACTCCTGATCATAGATATGCTGATGGATATAGTGGTGACTTTGGTTCTCCTGGAGTAATCAAACCTGGGGATTACTATGAGTTCTTATTTACAGAAGAAACCGTAGTCCATTATTTCTGCCAACCTCATCCTTGGATGAAAGGTGAAATTACAGTAGCAAAGAGCAGATTCTAGACAGAATATTTTGCAAAAATTATCTGACTTTCAATTTCTTTATGTTGTTCGATAATTGATGCTCTAAATTTTACTTCATGTTCTTGAGTTGGTTCAAATTTTATTGTTGCAGTAAATT
>REGK01000004.1 GCA_003702545.1 Candidatus Nitrosopumilus sp. | reverse complement strand
GCATGTTCCATTGGATACTCTGGTGGTGCAGTAATCTCTCCTGAGAATTCTTTAGGAGATCTAACATCAACCATTACAGTATCTTCTTTTCCAAGTGCACGACTTACATCAAATAGATATGCACGTAATCCCTCATCTGGAGGTTGTGCATCATATGTAACTGAGCCAAATTGTGGTTCATCAGTTGTATAATCTCTATTTTCTAATTCCCATTTTTTTCTGCCACCATTCATTATCTTTAGATTTTCATGTCCGTAGATTTTGAAAACCCAGAAAACAAATGCTGCAAACCAATTGTTAAAGTCACCATAAAGAATTACTTCAGTATCTTTTGTAATTCCATTTTTTGCCATTAACTCTTCAAATTGTTTTTTGGAGATAATGTCTCTTGTAACTGGATCATTAATGTCACGTTTCCACCAGATTAGACTGGCACCATTAATGTGACCTTTTTGATATCCATTTACAGGATCATAGTCAACTTCAACTAGTTTTCTATTTTCATTGGGAGGATTTTGTGAAACCCATTCCGTATCAACTAATACTTCGGGATGTGCGTAACTCATGAGTTAACCCCAACCGTTTTCATACTTAATTGTTTTTCCAAAAAATATCATTTTTAAGTAAATGTTATTTCTAGAAAACTGCTTGAAGCTACAAAACGTTGCAGTGGTAAGTAAAGTAGGAAATAAGGAATCAGAAAAAGCTGCAATTGATGTTGCAAAAAAATTATTGGCAAAGAAATCCAAAGTATATACGATATCACCTATCCAAGTTGAGGGCGCAAAACAGATTGAAACTCTAGAAGAACTAAAAAAAGTGAAACTAGATTTGATTGTCACTTTAGGAGGAGATGGAACAACACTTCGAGTTTTTAGGAATTTAGAGAATGAAACTCCAATTTTGACAATAAATGTAGGTGGGAATAGAGGGATTTTAGCAGAAATTACAATTGAAGAGATAGATGATGCATTAAATCAAATTCAAAAAGACAAATTTTTCTTAGACAAGAGAACTAGAGTTGTTGCATCTTGTGGAGGAAAAGAGTTTCCACCAGCATTAAATGAGATTTTCATTAACAGAGCAAACTTGACAAAGACTGCTGAAATTGAAATCAAGTTCCAAAATGATACCATTAAACAAAAAATGGACGGAGTTATTGTTGCAACACCTAGTGGTTCTACAGGTCATTCATTTTCATTAGGAGGACCAATTTTGCATGAAAGTCTAGATGTGTTAATAATTACTCCAGTTGCACCAGTGTATAGACTAGAATCAATTGTTGTACCAGATGAAAAAATTGAGATAATCAGCTCTCATGATTGCAACATTGTGATGGATGCGCAAGTTGTAAAAACTGCAGGATTTGAAGAGCCAATAACTATCAAGAAATACAAAAAACCTGCCGTGTTTATCAGATTGAAAAAACGCGGATTAAGACAAATGAGTAAACTTGGATTTTAGAATTTTAGATGCTAGTGCATTTTATGCAGGTGTTCCATTTAGATCATCTAGTGATTGTTATACTACATCACTAGTCTATGATGAAATCAAACACATAAAAAAAAATCATGACGCATTAGGAACTTTACTTGAAACAAACAGACTGAAAATTAGAGAGCCCGATTTAGAATCAAAAAAAGTTGCTACGCATGCAGCAAAAAACACTGGAGATTATCCACAATTATCAAAACAAGATTTGTCAATAATTGCATTAGGTATTGAATTAAATGGCGAGATAATCAGTGATGATTTTGCAATTTCAAATGTTGCAAAAAATCTGGGCTTGAAGATATCACCAATAATGACTCAAGGAATCAAAGATGTTGGAAGATGGGTTCATTATTGCCCAGGATGCAGGACAAACCACGAATCAGGAAAAGAGTGCCCAATGTGTGCAACACCCCTGAAAAGAAAATTGCTCAAAGATTAACATCAAGATATAATTTTTTTAAATTCATTGAGTTTTCTCATACCTTCAAATTCAATATCAAATTTTGCTTTTTCTTTGAATGAAAAATCTAATTCAATTACTTTAGATAAGATTTCTATTCCTTCTGAAACTCTTCCAGATTTTATCAGAGATGATGCTTTGTTGTAAAGAGTTGTTGGATTGTTTGGTTTTTCTTTCAAGACTTGTTCATAGCAATCTAGAGCAACATCTACTTGTCCTAGATAGTGATGAGCCAATCCTTTGTTAAGTAATGCTAACAGATTTTTTTCTTGAGAAAGAACATTATCGTATTGAATAATTGCATCTCCATATCGGGCCAATTGTCCTAGAATATGTCCCTTCTTCAATAAGGCTACAATATGTTTTGGATTTTGTGTAAGAATTTTATTATAAATTTCAAGTGCATCTTTTGGATTTCCCAAATTCATTAATGTCTGACCATTATTTAGTAAAGATTCGATTGTTTCAGTCATCATGTAGAGTTTTTTGATTTGACTTTTTGAGGTGTTTGCTTTTTGTATCAAGAACTTTTTTGATTTTTTTGGCTCTTGCGTCTCCTAAACCTTCAACTTTTGCCAGTTCTGCAGTAGTTGCTGTAAATACTTTGATAGGAGTTCCAAACTTTTCAAGCATTCTAATTGCAAACTTTTCTCCAATTCCAGGCAGGCTACAAAGAGAAGATAATTGTTGTCGCTCTAAATCAGAGGATTTTTTTATTTTCTTAAGATAAGGTCCTTTTGGAGTATCTTTTCGGGAACACATGGAAACTAACAGTTTTGCAGTATGAATTGCACTAGGAGTAGGAATTACTGGGATTTTAAAATCAAGAACCACAGTAGAGATTGCACCATAAAATATCAGAGGGTTTTCGGTAATCTCTTCTATCTCATCTACGTTTCCTTCCATTAGTACAACAGGGTTCTCAAAATGCTCCTTTAGTCTACTGCATTGATCAAATAGCCTTCCATCAAAGACTGATGCCATCAAATCACGAATGCTTTTTCGCTCCACAACAGTTTCAGGTGCAACAATGTAATCTCCAATTGGAAGAGTTTTCATCTCAAGATTCAGGCCAACTGATTTTAATAATTCAGGAATTCCACTTTTGCGTTCCCGGTCATCCACAATAATTCTAAGATTTTCTAATTTCACAAATATCTTTGAAAAGAATTCTTAATATCTTATATGAAAATGGTTGTTGAGATTATTTTCTAGGATTATCTTCTTGTGGTTTTGGTGGCTCTGAACCACTCTTCATCATTTCAGTGATCTTGGATTCTTGTTCTTTGAGAGTTTCTTTGACACGTGTTTCTTGTTTTTCAAGGACGGTTGCACGGGTTTTTGCCATCTCTTGTTTTTCCTCTAATTCATCAACTAGATCTTTTTTAGTTGATTTTAACAAAACAGTTCCTGCTTGTTTGTAAACTGCATCAGCATCACCAATTTTTTTTAATTCTTCAAGTGCCTTTTCAGTTTCTGCCTTTTCCATCTCAAGATGTTGTTTTTGAGTCATTATGGACTGGAGATTTTGTTGAGATTGTTGTAGTTTCATTAATTGTTCTTGAAGCCATGGGGGCATTTGTCCTGCTGACATGATTTATCATCATTTTTGTTTCATTATATCTTTACCGATTCTATAGTTTCATCACTGGCCTGAATTAACCTAAGAGTGGAGTTAAGGTTAGCTCTCAAGTGAGGAAGATGTTGAGATTCTACAAAAATTATCATTTTCTTATCTAGTTTGATTTCGGTCTTTACAGGATTTTCAGGATAAAATTCATTGTCAGTATTTACAGAATCAAAAATTGCTTTTGTTTTGTCTTTTGCATCAACTGTGATTTTTGCACTAAACTTTAACGTCATATGCGGTTCCAGCTATTTTGAAGCTGCATTTTTTACAAGACCAAATTCCTACTGCATCTCTGCCAAATGTTTTAGAACCACATTCAGGACATGCTCTTTTTTCTTTTAATTGAAGGTGAATTTTCGTGTACTGTTTTCTAATCTTAATTCCGTATCTTGCACCAAGACCTTTTAGTGATTTCTTACCCTTTGCCATTTTACTGACCTCCTTGTTGAGCTGCTTTTAATTTTTCTCTTATTTTTGCGCCTACTCTAACTGAGATTTCACCACATTGAACAATTTCGTCTTGTGTGAATCCATCATCTCCACCTTTTTGTAAGGCACAGATATTTCCATCAGAATCACTAGTAATTGTAATTCTTGCATCCATACTTGCCCACTCATCACCATTAGGATCAACAATGATATGTTTTCCAATTTTGGCCATAGTTACAGAAACAGGAATAGTAGTGATTGGAACATCGACTTCTTCACCTTCAACTAGGGTAGGTGCTTCATCTACCCAATTCCATTTAGGGCTTTTTGAGGATAGTAATGCAGCAGTTGCAGCATAAGAACATGCATCAAAGAGATTACCATCATAATCAACAACAACATTGTCTGCAAATACACCAATTACAGATTTGTCTTTTTCAATAACTAATTGAGAAACATCAATCATGTGACTTTCTCTGATTCCTCTATCAACTACTCTAGCCAATTCAATTACTTCAGGTCCCGGAGGTCCTGTTTCAACTGTAGGATGTGAAAGGGGCAATAGTTCAGCAGTGCAAATGAAAAGTCCTTTGTCACCAGTGTCTGGGAAAGGTCTGTCGGGTTGGATTTTAACACCACATACAACTTCGGTGTCACCTAATCGAACTCTTGCAGAGCCATTTGCTTTTGGAATTGCACTAGTCTCAATAGAAATTTCTCTTGCTTCATCAAGAGCTCTGCCGTCTACTCTTTTTCCTTGTTCCAATAATTCAAGAATTTGATTTCTCTTTAGTTCATCAATAACTGTATGTGATGCCATTTCTAATCTCCCTTGTTTCCAAAGTATTTGTCGTTGAGTGCTTTCTTTTGTAATTCATAAACTAGTTTACATCCATCAACTCCAACTTGAACACATTTTTTGTATTCTTCAGGAGTAAGAACGCCGTCTAATTGTAATAATGTGATTTTTTCAAGATTTGGCATGTAACCAATGGGCATATCTGCCTGACCTGCTTGGTCTTCTTCATTGTTAACATCAAGAATTACAGTATCTGCAACTTTGCCGGCAGCAATTGCTGCAACCATATCTCTCATTGGAATTCCTGCATCAGCTAATGCAACAGATGCTGCTGTAAGTGCAGCACATCTAGTTCCACCGTCTGCTTGTAAAACTTCAATAAATACATCAACTGCAGTTCTTGGGAATTTTTCCAACATTACTGCAGGCTCTAATGCTTCTTTGATTACTTTGGAAATTTCAATCTCTCTTCTTGAGGGTGCAGGGTTTTTTCTTTCACCAACAGAGAATGGTTCCATATGATATCTAACTCTCAAAATACCAGTATCAGTATCAGACATGTGTTTTGGATGAACATCTCTTGGACCAAATACTCCAACTAGAATTTTGTTATCACCAAACTCAATGTAAGATGAACCATCTGCATTTTTGAGTCCACCAGCTTTAATCATAATTCTACGTGGTTCATCAACTGTACGTCCGTCACAACGTTTTCCATTTTCGTCCATAAGGACCATTGTTGCTTCTCGTCCACCCATTATGATTCACCTTTTTTATCTAACATTTCTTTCACTTGATCAGTCAAATTTGCAACGTGTGCTTGCTCATTAACCATTTGAATTGCTTTTTTAGCCTTTAATAATCCCTCTGGGGATTCACAGGAAACTACAACCCAACCATTTTGTCCAATTGTGATTGCAGCATCAGTAGCCTCTTCAATCATCTGGATCATACTACCTTTCTTTCCAATTAGGCGTGGAACTTTGCTTGGAGAGATTTCCATAAGAACTCCAGAATCTATCTTTCCCAAGTCTCTATCAGAGATTGAGACTAATGGATCTCTTGTTCTATCAAAGTTTGCAATTCTTGCAGCAACTAGATCTCCTGTTCGGAGTTTAGTTGCAAGTTCATCAGCGTGAGCAGAAAAGTCACGTCCAAAGACGTCTTGGGCTGGCAAAAATCCAACATAGCAGGAGTTGATGTCCAATTCCCAAGACAAGGATGTGTGGGAGTTGACTTTGCCAATTACAAGATCATTAATTTTTGGAATATATTTTCCAGTTAATGGAATTACACGAACAGAGTCATCATAAATTTCAGAGATACCAATTGTAGTTGAGATAATTTTGTTTCCGTCAAGTACTGTATTTTGTTCAGGTCTGAAAGGTCCTGTAGTTACAACATCACCTGGGATAACGTATTTTCTCTTATCTGCCATTATTGCATTACCTCAACTGAAGCAGAACCTTTGGTTATAGAACCTAATCTGTCTATCACGTTTGGCCTTGCTGCAGCGGGTATTTCAAGTATTGCTTTTAGAGAACCATTATTTTGCCATTCTTCTTTTTTCAGAGAACCTACTGACTTTAGAACAGCATATGATTGTGAAGCATATTGTGCTGGGATGACAATCTCTAATTGCAAATTCTCAGATTTTAGAGCAATTATTGAACGAAGACTATCTACAATGTCTTTTACTTGTTCATCAACACTTTTTTGTGGATCAACTGAAACTCTTCCATCTTTCATTGCTTGCTCAACTCTCAAAGGTGGGTGAGGCAAGTGAGTTTTAGGATCGACATAGGTCTTTGCAATGTATGCTACAATCTGTTTTTTCTTGTCTTCAATCATCTTTCGTCTTTGATCAGTTGTAAGATTAAGATCACCTTTTTGCATAATTATTTGAGCAATCTCAGTTTGATCTTCAGTTTTGAAAGCTTTGAGTAGTTTTTCAGCAGAAGGTTTTGTTCCCTTTCCCGAATCAGTGTAAATGTCTTCAGAAACCAAAATTGCTGCAATATCTTTTTTCTTTCCAAGCTTGTACTCTAGTGCTGGATCCGGTTTTACCAATATCTCAAATTTCTCTCCTTCAAAAGAGAATCTTGCAACTGTTACATCGGCCATTTCTATTGTTTGTATGATAATTTGGTATTTATCTCTACACACTAAATTGTGCAAAAATTGTTACAATCACATCACAACATCAATTCAAAAGAAGATTTTTCTAATTACTGATCAGTTCAAGTGTTTTTTTATAATACTAGTATGATCAGCATCAATTTCAGGAAAACCATAAGGGGTGTTTCTTATCAACTGAAAATGTAATTCTTTTGATTTTGTCATATTCGGCTAGTGTATTTTTTGCAGGGTCAATTTTATGTTCAATGTTTTTTCGTGTCTCTCATCGGGGTATGGATAGCAGATTATCTCTAACTCATAATGACTTAAAGTGAGAATGATATCGGACATAAAACCACTGGCAATCTTGGCGCCAAGATAATTTTGAATAGCAGCATATCTGTGTGAGTAATCAAAAATATCAAAATACAGTTTTCAAAATCCAGGGTCATCTAGAAGGAAATCAGACCAAAGTATTCTCTCAAAACGGACGTACCCCACACACAAAACTAGCTAGATTTTTATGTGGACTTTGAAGATTTTCATCAAGATTTGTCATCCTTAGAAATAATTAGTAAAGATAGTCAAAAAATAGCTTTAAAGCTAAAAGATGTACCATTACAATATGCAAATGCCCTAAGACGTGTTTGCCTCAATGGTGTACCAGTCTTTGCAATTGACACAGTTGACATTATTGAAAATTCATCAGTTTTACCAGATGAAGGTTTAGCACACAGATTAGGTCTCATTCCACTCAAAACAGACTTGAGCAGATTCAACGAGCCATCAAAATGTGAGTGTCAAAGTGAGACAGGATGTTCAAACTGTAAGGTAATGTTAGTTTTAGATTCTGGAGATTCAGATGTGACAAGAACAGTTCTATCAAACGAACTATCATCTGAAGACGACTCTATCACTCCGACATCAGACAAAATTCCAATTGTAGAACTTGCACCAGGTCAAAGAATCAAAGTCGAATGCTATGCAAGACTTGGACGTGGTACAGAGCACGCAAAATGGAATTCTGCAAACGTTTCAATGTTAACTGAGACAGACAAGGAAGATGAGAGAGTTCTTACTGTTGAATCAACGGGAGCACTTAATCCTGAGCAAATTATCTTGTCAGGAGTAGAAGAAGTAGGTCACAGATTGGCCGATTTCAAAGATACAATCGAGCAAATCAGCGAATAGAAAGCATATACGTTATATTTGGGTTTTAAACCGCATTATTCACATGACTAATCAAGTGGTTATACGCATGGCAAAGGATCTAAAGTCCGCATCAGCTAAAAACGATGCTCCAATATGGGCAAAACTAGCCGAATATGCACTAAAGCCATCTATTGCCAGAAGGGATATCAACTTGAATAAAATCGCTAAACTAACTAAAGAAAACGACACTGTTGTATTTCCAGGAAAAGTTCTTGGAACAGGTAATGTACCTCATAAAATCACATTATGTTCATTTTCAATTTCAAACTCTGCAGCAACCAAAATTATTGAGAATGGTGGAAAACTAATCAGTTATTCAGAACTAATTGAACAAAACCCAACTGGGAAAGGAGTTGTATTACTTGGCTAGTCAAGAGACAGTTGTCAGAACTGACAGACCAATAGTAGTTGATGCAACTAACCACATTGCAGGCAGACTATCATCAAATGTTGCTAAATTACTAAAGCAAGGACACAGAGTTTCAATTGTAAACTGTGAGAAAATCATGTACAGTGGAACTAGATCAAACTTGATTAAAGAATATAGAGAATTTTTGGAAATTAACAGTATCATTAATCCAAAACATGGACCAGTACACTATAGAAGACCAGATACAATCATCACAAAGATGATTCGTCAAATGTTACCATATGATAGAAAACCATCAGGTAAAGAATCAATTAAAAGACTAAGAGCATACATAGGATCTCCAAAAGAACTAAAATCACTTGAGAAGACTCAATTTGAGAAAGCAAAAATTAAAAAATCTCCATCAAACTATACCACAATGGGAGAATTGTGCAGAGTAATAGGGTGGACTGAATGACAACACCAAAAACTGAAATCTATTTTGCAACTAGAAAAACATCTAGTGCACATGTTTACATTACTAAGGGACAAGGTAAAGTTAGAATTAACAACGTACCAGTTGAAATGATTCCACAAGAGACTGCGCGTGAAGTAATTTTAGCACCACTTGAAATCACTGGTGATTTGAGAGATAAAATTGACATATCTGTCAGAGTAAGAGGCGGAGGTTTCATGGGACAAGCAAGTGCTGTCGCAACTGCAATCTCCAGAGCACTAACAGGATGGACCAAATCAAAGAAAGATCCAAAAGATCATCCATTCCCAAAATCAACCAGAGAAGACCTTAGAAAAAGAATCACAGATTATGACAAATATCTAATCAGCGGTGATGCCAGAAGAAAAGAGCCAAAGAAGTTTGGTGGACCTGGCGCAAGAAGAAGAAAGCAAAAATCATACCGTTAGACTGTGAAGGCAATAATTCTAGCCGGTGGCAAAGGTACACGAGGCAAGCCATATACAGAATTCTTTCCTAAAGCAATGACTCCAATCGATGGAAAACCAGTCATCGACTATGTGATAAGATATCTTCAGAAATTCAGTTTCATAAAAGAGATAATCATAATTTCAGATTTTGATGAACTAGGAGGACAAATCAAAAACTACTACGGCAATCAAAAAAATATCTCCTTTGTCCAAGATTCTCAAAGTGGAACCGGTGGAGACTTGTTACACATTGAGAAGAAACTCAAAGGGGAATCTGAATTTGTTTTATGGTTTGTAGATAATCTATGTGCAATAGATCTCAAAAAGATGAAGGAGACATTTACCAAAAAGAAGAGTTCGGCATGTATTGCAACTAGAACAAAGAGAAAAGAAGAGACAGGATTTGCAGTAGTTGAAGATGAAATCATTACAGAATTCAAAGAAAAGCCTGTAATGAAATTACAATTGTCTGAATGTTTGGGAATCTATATGCTTGGAAAAGACATCATCCAAAGAATAAAGGCAAAGAAAAAACAAAAAGAGATCAATCTATCCTATGATATTTTACAACAATTATCAAAAGAAGGAAAGATTAGTGCTTTTGATATTGGTAACAAGGAATGGATTGATGCAGAGTCACCTTCATACTTGGAGAGAAATCATAAAACTGTAAAGAAAATTATAAAACAGATGGGACTTTAGACTGTTTTTCAAATTCAGAAATCTTATCTTCAAACTGATATGTTTGGGCAATGTCATCTAATCCTTCTAAGAGAATCTTCTTTTTGTGAGAGTCTATCTTAAAATGTATTTCATCTGAAGATGTTTTGATTGTTTGATTTTCCAAATCAACTTCGATTGGTTCTGATTCTTGCTGTAGTTTTTCAACAATGCTTTGCTCAAGCGAAATAGGTAAGATTCCATTCTTGAAGCAATTACTAAAGAAGATATCAGCAAATGAAGGTGCAATTATTACTGAAAAACCATAATCTTGGAGTGCCCATACTGCATGTTCTCGACTAGAGCCACAGCCAAAATTGTCTCCTGCAACCAAGATTTTAGAATTGTCATATTTTGAGTCATTTAAGACAAAGTCATATTTTGGATTTTCATTTTCATCATATCTCCAATTAAAGAACAAGAATTTTCCAAATCCAGACTTTTGGACTAACTTTAGGAATTGTTTTGGTACAATCTGATCAGTATCAACATTAACCTTGTCAAGAGGAGTTACAATGCTTGTTGTTTTCTTGAATGGTTCCATATTAACTCAAATCCATCTTCCTTACATCAACAAAATGTCCATTAATTGCAGCAGCTGCTGCCATTACAGGACTAACCAAGTGGGTTCGTCCACCAGTTCCTTGCCTTCCCTCAAAGTTGCGATTAGAAGTGCTAGCACATCTTTCTCCAGGAGACAAAATGTCAGGATTCATTCCAAGGCACATACTACATCCAGCTTCTCGCCATTCAAAATTAGCATCAATGAAAATTTTATCAAGACCCATCTCTTCAGCTTGTTTCTTTACCATTTGAGAACCAGGAACTACCATTGCACGAACGTCTGGGGAAACTTTTTGTCCTTTGATTATTTTGGATGCTTCAATCAAATCTTCTAGCCTTGCATTAGTGCAAGAACCAATGAATACCCTGTCGATTTTAATTTCTTCGATTGGAGTTCCAGATTCAAGATCCATATAATCAAGTGCCTTTTCTGCACCCTTTTTTTGATTGGAATCACCTTTGGAAAATTCATCAGGTGTTGGGACTGTTTCAGTTACATCACAAGTCATTCCAGGATTTGTTCCCCAACTTACTTGTGGTGCGATATCATCAATGTGCAATGTGAATTGTTTTTCAAATTTTGCATCATCATCAGACTTTAGATTTTCTCTCCAGTATTCTACAAGAGATTCATAATTTTTGGGAGTGTATTCTCTGCCTCTAAGATAATCATAGGTCTTCTCATCAGGGGCAATCAATCCAGCACGGGCTCCAGCCTCAATTGACATGTTACATATGGTCATTCTCTGCTCCATGGAAAGATCTTCTATCCCCTCGCCACGATACTCAATTACAGTTCCAGTACCACCACCAGTTCCAATATTTTTGATAATTGACAATACAATATCTTTAGCAGTAACTGCATGAGGATTCTTTCGCTTTCCTTCCACTCTAATTTCAAAAGGTTTTGGTTTTTCTAGCCACAAGGTCTGAGATGCCAAGACATGTTCTACTTCACTTGTTCCGATTCCAAATGCGAGTGCACCAAATGCTCCATGAGTTGATGTGTGACTATCACCGCAGACAATGGTAGAACCAGGTAAAGTTATTCCAAGTTGAGGTCCAATAACATGAACGATTCCCTGATTGGGGCTGTTAATATCAAATAGTTTGATTCCAAAATCTTGGCAGTTTTTTTCTAGTGTTTGAATTTGGACAGATGATGTTTGGTCTAATATTGGGAGTCCCCTGTCAGTAGTAGGAACGTTATGATCCATTGTGGCAATAGTAAGATCAGGTCGTCTAACCTGTCTGTTATTCATCCTAAGACCATCAAAGGCCTGAGGAGAGGTTACTTCATGGACTAGATGCCTATCAATGTAAATCAAAGATGGGCCGTTATCTTTTCCAACAACAACGTGTGAATCCCAAATTTTTTCAAAAAGTGTTTTTCCCATTTTGAATCCTATGGTTTGTAATTAAAGAGGCCACCAGCTTCAATTATTTTTCCAATAATCTCAGAGAATGGTTTCATCTTGTATGTTTGATTTTTTGTCAAGTTCTTGATTTCATTTTTGCTAATGTCAATATCAATTTCATCTCCTTGAGAGATTCCATGGTATGCATCTTCTTCAATTTCAATTGGTAACAAAAATGCACCATCAACAGAATTTCGGTAAAAGATTCTGGCAAAAGATAATGCAAGTACTGCCTTGACACCAGAGTGAGATAATGCAATTGGGGCATGTTCACGCGATGAACCACAACCAAAGTTCTTTCCAGACAAGATAAAATCGCCTTCCTTTACTTTGGAATGAAAGTCAGGGTCTAGACCTTCCATGGCATGAGTTGCAAGTTCAGCATAATCATGAACTTTGAGATATTGTCCAGGAATAATTACATCAGTATCGATATTGTCTCTTTCGTATTTTATGACGTTTCCTTTCATTGTAAATCCCTCGGGTCAGTGATTTTTCCAGTTACCGCAGAGGCTGCTGCAACCATTGGAGATGAGAGATATGTCTCAGACTCTACATGGCCCATTCTGCCTGGGAAGTTTCTGTTTGTAGTGCTTATGCAGATTTCATTTTTTGCCAAAACACCCATGTGTGCACCACAACATGCACCACAAGTTGGTGGACCTACAGTAACACCGGCATCTAAGAATATTGTAAGTAATCCATTCTCCATTGCACGTTTGTAAATTGAGATAGATGCTGGAAGAATTTCTGTTCTAATCTTTACTGTTTTTCCTTTGAGAATTTTTGCTGCAGCTTCCAAGTCTTCATATTTTGCTCCAGTGCAAGAACCGATGTAAGATTTGTCAAGTTCTACAGAAGGAGCTTCTCTTACTACTGCAACATTTTCAGGAGAAAATGGTTTTGCAACAAGTGGTTCCATCTCAGAGGCTTCATACTCGTATACATTTGCATATTGTGCATCATCATCACCTTTGAACACTTGTGCATTTGTTGCACCTCTACTAGAAAGATAATCTACAACTTTTTGATCAGCTTCGACAATTCCATTCTTTGCTCCGGCTTCTGTTGTCATGTTACATAATGTTAATCTGCTTTCAACTGACATGTCATCAATTCCAGTACCACCAAACTGCATTGTTCTATAATTTCCTCCATCAGTTCCAATATCACCAATGATTTTCAAGATCAGGTCTTTAGCCATTACATGATCTGGAAGTTTTCCATTTAGTTTGAAATAATCAGTCTCAGGTACCTTAAACCAGATTTGTCCATTAAGCAAAACATACGCAATATCAGTATGTCCCAATCCACAAGCAAATGCACCTAGTGCACCTGTAGTATTTGTGTGAGAGTCACCCCCAACATAAACATCACCAGGCATTACCATTGCCTCTTCATGAGATAATGTATGGCAAATTCCATACTGACCCATTCCATACTTGAAGTGTTTTTCAATTCCATAATTTTTTGTGAAATTTGATAGTTTTACAATATTTTCAGCAGACATCTTTTCAGCAGAAGGAACAAAGTGATCTTCTGCAACCCATACCTTTGTTGGATCCCAGAGTTTGCTAACATCAACACCTTTGTTTTTTAATTTATCAAATACCTTAAGAACTCCTGGTCCAGAAACATCATGAACCATTACTTTGTCGACCTTTGCAAAAACTACATCATCTGGAGCAACTTGTGATTTTCCTGATGCACGTGCAAGAATCTTCTCTACAATGTTCATAATCAAAAACCCTCCTTTTAGAGATTAAAAGCTTTTCAGAACAATAAAAAAGAAAAAGCACACCTACAATATTGTGCAGTTAACTGTTTTACCACTTTTAGCAGATAGAATGGATGAAAAATTTGATGTTTTTGAGGTATTTTTGGAGACACTTGAAAAAAATGAGACAAAACTAGAAGACGGAGATGTTTTAGTGATATCAACAAAATACATCTCAAACTCTCAGGGAAGAATTGTTGATCTTGAAAATATTCAAATTT
The DNA here is from genome assembly GCA_003702545.1 of Candidatus Nitrosopumilus sp. GTDB lineage: Archaea > Thermoproteota > Nitrososphaeria > Nitrososphaerales > Nitrosopumilaceae > Nitrosopumilus. The sequence continues at coordinate 32,197 of REGK01000004.1, read as the reverse complement.
CCAATGAAGGTTTAGATGTTTCAAAAAAATATCAACTAAAACCAGAGATTGCCGAAGTTGTAATTAGGGAATCAGATAAAATTTTTGGAGGTATTTCAGGATTTGTCATCACATCATCAGATAACATCATGGCACCTAATGCAGGAATCGACAAATCAAATGCAAAGAAGGGCAAAGTGATTTTGTATCCTGAAAATCCCTACTTAGTAGCAGAAGAGCTTCGGAGAAAAATATTTTTGAAAATGTCAATTCATGTCGGAGTTATTCTAGTAGATAGCAGATTGATGCCAGCACGAATTGGAACATCAGGTGTTGCAATTGCTTGTGCAGGAATTGAGCCAGTATTAGATATGAGGTCAAAAAAAGATCTTGATGGTAATCCACTCAAAGTAACATTTCAAGCAGTCGTAGACAACTTGGCAACAATTGCAAATCACAAAATGGGCGAAGGTGCAGAGTCAAAACCATTTGCGATAGTTAGAAACTCGGGTGCAAATCTTACAGATAGAAAAATCAATTCTTTGGAGATGGCAATAGATCCAGACCAATGCGTCTATGTTAGAGGTCTATCAAATCCACCAAAAAATCAGTAATGTTGTTCTGCTTTAAATAGAAGTATTTTGTCCACCAAAATATTGGAATATCTCACAACATATCCAAAGACAATATCATTTCTTGATGGATTAAAACACAAGATTGATGTTGACAATAAAGAAGGTGTAGAACAACTTCATGTTGTTGTAAAGAAGAGTTTTGATGAGATGCTTAAGATCTTTACTGAAGAAGGATTTACCAAAGTAAAATTTGAACATAAACAACCTGACCAAATAGGACATGGTCTTAATTTGAAACTAAAAAAGCCTTGGGAGATGCATGTTAGAATGGTAGACCTCAAAAAAGGACTAATTGGAATTCATGCAGAAGTTGAAGTATCCAGAGATTATCTTCAGCATTTGTTTTCCCAAAGAACACCAGTTGTTTATGAGGTAGAAGAGATTCTAAAGAAATACCAAGTAGAATACAGTATATGGCACGATAAAATTAAGAAAAATGTTCATGCAATTGTTGATAACTACAAAGTAAAACTTGCAACTCCAGCACTTCCAGTATTTGCATGGAAACCAATGTTATTTGTTATTGGAACTGTTGCAGCATTTTATGGTTGGAAATATTTCAACACAATACTCTAGGTCACACACCAAGAGATTCTGCTTTACTTAGTTCTAGAAAGACTTTATCACCAACAGAAAGACCCATGTCTTTGTATTCATGCATCTCTAGTTTTAGTTGTGTAATACCACTTTGCATTCCCATTCCACCCATTCCAGAGATCATCTTGTTGAGGTCCTTCATCATATCATTCATGTTTGAGAATCCCATAACTTTTGGACTACCAAATGGAGATTGTGGGTTTTGAGTTCCTTCTTTGAGATCTTTTACAGAAGATAATGATACAATGACATATGGTGCACCGTCAGGGGCGGCATCAATACTTCGTACTACATACTCTTTTTTCATTATATCATGACTGACTTTCCATCTAATTTTAATTTTAAGGTCAATTTCTTCTAGTTTTGTAATGTTGAAGCTTTAATTACAATTTTAGAGTCTAAAGAGTATTGGCTGAAAGTCTAACTACAACATTACGATATTATGGAATTTCACCTTGGGAGATTGAAGTGCTGTATGGATTTCTAAATTCTCATTTTACCATAAACCAAGAAGAAATAGAAGCGGATGACGAAAATTTTGTCAGTTTCTTAGATGTGGATATTCCCCTTACATTCAATGATGCATTTTTTGAATGGTTTGATTTCAAACGCTGGGAAAAAATCAAGGCAGTGTTCAAAGAGATGAAAAGAAGGAGAGGGAGCGGTAATGCAATAAAGATTGTAATCAACTTTTCAGGAGTTCCAAAAATTGGATTTACAATTGATACTGAAGACAAACAGTGGTTTGATAATGCCATTGAAAAAATTGATTCAGTTTTAGAATTGCTACCTTATCATCTTGATCCAGAAAAAATCCCATCAGAAATAACAGAGGTATATTACAAATTTGATTCAAAGACAATTAGATGGAGATTAAACACTGCAACATCCCCACAAAAACAATTTTCCTTTAAAGGTGATGTTTGGCAGGAAATTAAGTAAGATCTTTTTGTACAGGTTCTAGCAACTCATGTAATTCTTTGTATTTTGATTCTAGGAATTCTATAGCATTATCAAGTTTCTTTGATTTTCCATATTTGTAGCGTATCAATTCACGGTGATGCCAGTATGTTTTACCACCATCAACTGAAAGTGTTGTAAAATAATCAGTTCCCTTTAGATTGTCAGGTAGTTTTACATCATGAGGAAACAGCATATCTACAATAAACCACTCATCACCATCAGGATAGTCAGCACCAGTTTCCACATCAAAGAATATGTGAAGCAAATCAGATTGCATGAGACCATCATCACTTATTGCAGGATGTTTTACAGATGATTTTTTGAAATCAAGATTTACCAGTTGAGGTTCAAAAAAGCCCTTGATGATAGACTTTCTAAAGATAGTGTTTGCTTCATTGATATTCAAATGCAAAATACTCTGGTGTAAAACTTGCCTATAACCTGTTTGGTTTTAGAATAGACTAGACTTCAAGTGAGTCTAAGATGTGCGAGATGTTAGTATTTGAAATTCCATTTTTTGATATGTTTTGTTTTGCAGGGGGATTTTCCAAATAATTTGGAATCTTGTCCTTTAATCGAGTAGTATAAGGAGTAATAATTTCATTTTTGTAAAATACTCCGATTGGAATCTTGTTTCCCCATTCAAGGGACTTGATTAGAGCTTGTGCGAGTCTTTCATTGACTTCGGCTTCTTCGTTGTAATGAACTTCGGGATCATATCCATGTTCTTCTAATTTGTAAATTCTTGAGTGTCTCTTTTGTGCTTCATCCATTAAATCAGTTCCAGCATACCAATCTCTAGTATTCAAATCATTGTAAGTTGGGCAGGGTTGTAAAACATCCAAAAAGGATAAACCCTTATGATTTACTGCTTGGATAATCAAATCTTTTAGGTGTCGTACATCATAAGAGTATCCACGTGCAACAAACGTGAATCCACTTGCTACAGCTAATCCAATTGGATTAACATTATAGTTGGTGTTTGGAGAGGGGAGTGATTTTGTTTGTTCGCCAAGTTTTAGGGTGGGAGATGCTTGTCCCTTTGTTAATCCATAAACTCCGTTATCAAATATGATGTAGGTCATGTTTACATTACGTCTTCCTGCTGCAACAAAATGGCCTGCGCCAATTCCTAGACCGTCACCATCACCACCAACAGCAACTATAGTCATTTCAGGATTTGCAATTTTTGCACCTTGTGCAAATGTTAGGACTCTACCATGAAGAGTATGAACACCATAAGTGTTGATGTAGTGAGATGTTTTTCCAGAACAACCAATTCCAGAAAATATCGCAGTCTTATCTCGCTCAACACCCATTTCAGCAAGAGCCATCTGAATAGCATTTACAATTCCAAAATCACCACATCCAGGACACCAGTCATTGTGAACGTCTGTTTTGAAATCTGCCATCTTAAGCGCCATGCATCAAAACCTCTCTTTTCTCAGCCTTGTTTTCAACAATTTTCTTAAGTGAATCATAAATTTCAGTACTAGTCATTGCTCTTCCAGTGTATTTTAAGATAGAATAGTCAATGTTTCTTTGTGTATTTTGTTTGAATAATTTTCCTAGTTGTGCTGAATGGTTTGCTTCAACATCAATGATTGTCTTTGCATCTTTGAGCAAAGATGTAACATAATCACCAGGGAACGGATGTAAGAGTTTAATCTGTACAAGTCCAATAGAGATCCCATCTTTTTTGAGCATTTCAATTGCATCAAGAATTGGTCCCTTTGAAGAACCCCATGTGATTACAGTATAATCTTCAACACCAAAAGATACAGCCTTTTCTTCTTCTGGAATTTCTTTTAGAATCAAATCAAGACGAGACATTCTCTTATCCATCATCTTTACACGCAACACTGGATCTTCTGTGATGTGGCCTTTTTCATCAGATTCATCACCAGTATCCCAGAATATTCCGTTATCAAGTCCTAATCTAGAACGAGGAGATATGCCATCTTCAGTAAATGCAAATCTTTCGTATTCACCTTCAATTTTCTCTAAGAGTTTTCCTCGATTGATTGTGATTTTGGAAGGATCAAATCTTGGACAAGTAACAACAGAACTTGCTATAAATTTGTCCATCAAATGAATTACGGGAACTTGAAAGACGTCAGCATAATTGAAAACGTTTCCAGTATCATAGAAGCTCTCTTCAACATCACCTGAGGCATAGACAATTTTTGGAAAATCTCCGTGTCCTGCAAAGACTGAAAATAGTAAATCGTCTTGTCCATGTCTAGTTGGGAGTCCAGTCGAAGGACCACTTCTTTGATAGTTGGTGATTACCACAGGTACCTCATTTATGCCTGCCCAGCCCAGCATTTCAGTCATCAAGGCAAATCCAGGACCAGAAGTACAGGTTGCAGAACGGGTTCCAGTTAATGCACTTCCAATAGTCATACCCATAGCGCAAATTTCATCTTCAGTCTGAATCACAGCAGTAGAGCCAGGACGGTCATCAGTTATTTCCAAGATTTCATTTGATTCTAAAAATACAGATTCATCTGAAGCTGGAGTGATCGGATAGTAAGGTTGCATTCTACAACCACAGGCCATCTTTCCTAATGCAGTTCCTTGAAATCCTTGAACTAGAAGAGTTCCAGGTTCTTTTTGACTTCCAGATAATGTATGAGGGAATTCTTCAAACTTGGCAGTTGCATAATTGTAAGAATAATTTGCAGTCTGTTGATTGATTTTTGCAATCTCCTGCTTCTTTGAAAAAATTGTTCCAATTGTTTTTTGTAAAGAATCAGGGGGCATTTTGACTAACCCTAATGACAAAGAGACACCAATCACATTAAACATTCTAACTAATCCTTTTAGACGAGAGTTTTCAGTTTCTTCGGCAAGGGCTTCAAGAATTGCTTTGAATGATACAGGGTATAATTTAACACCATTTTCTTTTGCAATTTCCAAAACACCTGCAATGGAAAATGGTTTTTTCCTTGATTCTAGTGTTTTGTGTAATCTTTCTCTAAATGGTGCATCAAGTGTGTGTACTCTATCAGTAGTAATATCATCAAGATCTGCATCATAAATTATTCCACCACCAGAAACTACCTCATCATAATGACGGAATATGGTTTCAGCATCAAATGATGCCATCAATTTCACATCATTTACATTTGAATGAATTTTTTGATCAGATATTCTTACTGCAAAGTAGCTGTGTTCTCCTTTGATATTTGAATAAAATTCTCTCTTTCCAAACACATGGTATCCCATCTCTGCACATACTCTAGAAAAGATATTAGCACCAGATTCAACGCCACTGCCTTGAGGCCCTCCAATTAGCCAAGTAAAATCAGTCGAGATCATAGTAAGTCACCTATGAAGTGAATTGCAATAGTTACTTTTACCAAATTTTTTATCCTCCAGTTGCTGCATCAAATAATGCACATTTGCATTCGTCTCTCTCTCCACAATAAGGGCATACACAAACACATTTTTCAATCGCACTTCCACATTCTACACAAATTGCAAATTCTTCTTCCTCCTCTTGCGTTTCAGAAGACATAGAGAAATTAGAAAGAAATCGTATAAATGGTTTGAGATAAATCTGATCTTTATGAGAAAGAAAGTGTTTCTAACAAGAACACTTCATGATTTTGCTTTAAAGGAGTTAAGGAAAAAATATCAAATTGAGGTTCATAAAGGAAAGATTCCAATTCCACAATCAAAGTTACGATCAAAAATTAAAGATATAGATGGATTGATCTGTTTTCCATATGACATAATCAATAAAGAAACAATAGAATTGGCAAAAAATCTAAGAGTCATCAGTACATACAGCGTAGGTTTTGATCATATTGATACAAAATATGCAAAAGAAAAAAAGATCAGAGTTGGATATACTCCCGAAGTATTAACGGATGCAACGGCAGATTTGGCTTTTTTATTATTACTTGATTCATTAAGACGAGTTTCAGAAGGAGACAGAATCATTCGAGATGGAAAATGGAAAGTTGTCTATGGAGCACATGATTATGTGGGAGTAGACCTACAAGGAAAGACTTTAGGAATTTTGGGGTTAGGAAGAATTGGGCAAACGCTTGCAAAGAGAGCCAAAGCATTTGATATGAAGATTATTTATCACAACAGAAATCGCATATCAAAGACTAAAGAGAAATCATTGGGTACAAAATATGTCTCATTTGAGAAATTAATTTCCCAAAGTGACGTCATTTCAATTCACGTTCCACATACAAAAGAGACTGACAAGATGTTTAACATGAAAGTATTCAAAAAAATGAAAGATACTGTATTTTTGATAAACACATCAAGAGGGAAAGTGGTAAATGAAAAAGACCTCGTTGTTGCATTAAAAAAGAAAATAATTGCAGGTGCAGGATTAGATGTTTTTGAACAAGAACCAATAGGTAAGGGTCATCCACTGACAAAATTACAAAATGTGGTATTAGCCCCTCATATAGGGAGCTCAACCAAGGAGACCAGATCAAAAATGGCAGAAATTACGGTAAAAAATCTTAATCTAGGGATGAATGGAAAAAAACCGATCTATTCAGTAGGATACTGAATTTCACGCCCAAGTTACCATCAAAAGAAATGTGGAGTTTTTATATCTAAACAGGGAATACCAATTAGATTGAAAAAATTCAAACATACAAACGAAGAATTAGAATTAGCTAAACTACAATCTGAAAAAGAAAAGAAGAAGAAATCTCAAGAATAATGTTTTTTCTCCTTGTCTTTTTCAGACAAGGTTTTTTTTAAAATCAATTTTGGGAGAAAACTTTTCGTTTAGTTGGTCATAGGTTTTTTTTCGTTCAGGAATTATTGTTTTAGAATCATCATACATCTTTGTAAAAAATGCCGCCAACACTCTTTGGTTATCTTTATTGTAAAATCTAACACTGAAACTTGTACGTTCAGGTTTTTCTTCTTGTACAAACTTGGCATGACTAATTAGTTCGGAGTCAACATGCATGTGAGCAGGATCATCATTTTCACCAAGGGTAATCCACTTTTCTCTTTGTCTAATAGTAAGAGGGGTTCTAACCTCACTTGTTGCACCACCACTTTTTACTACAAACAAGATATTCTCAATTTTTACAATATCAGATAATAACTCAAAAAGCAATACTTTCGAAAGTATTGGAAATTATTTCAATTTTTACTTCGATTCATGTCAATTTGAATAAAATCATCCTCATCACCATGAATACAATCAGTTCCAACTGCCTTGACAGGTGAAAAACTGACCTTTCCTTCATGGATTTTACCTTCTTTTTGCAAAAATCCAATTTTTCCAGATACTACTTGTCGATGCCTCCCACATGTCACTCCAACCATATACTCATCTTTTCCATCTACAATCGATACAATAAATTCAGGAGGACTGGTACACTGTTTTCCTTCTTTACTTACAGAACATTTGTCAGGTAACACAATTTGATTTTTAATTTTATTAGATATTAACCTTGATTGTTACTGAGTCCATTTATTATCCACCAAAACGAAATTAAAATGAAAACGGTTGACAAAAGATTTTGATGTTGTAATTATTGGTGGAGGTATTCTTGGCACATCCATTTCCTATTTTCTATCACATCTAAACAAGTCAAAAAAAGTAGTAGTTATTGAACAAGCGCAAAATGTTGCTTTTCATACAAGTGGCAGAAACACAGGTAAAGTACATGCCCCCTATCTATACAATCCTGAAAAGAAAAAGTTGTTTGCAAATGCTGCATTTCATGGATTTAATATGTGGGAAGAATATTCCAAATTGCACAACTTGCCATTCAAAAAAGATGGCGTGATAGAAGTTGCATTAGACAAAAAAGGAATCAAAGTTCTTGAGAAATATCTCAAATGGGCAAAACAAAACGGATTAGAAGAAAAAGACATTGAATTGATGAGCAAATCAGAAATTAAAAAAATAGAACCAGAAATAAAATGTGAAGCTGCACTCTATGTTTATAGAGATGGTTCTGCAGACTATTCGACATATACAGAATCACTAATGAAAGACAGTAAAGAAAACGGAACCACATTTCTTTTAGACACCAAAGTTACAGATACAAAAAGACAAAATGGAAAATGGAAAATTATACTAAATGAAGAAGATGAGATTTCTACAAAATTTTTGATCAATGCTGCAGGAGGAGAGGCAGTAGACATTGCACATAATGTAGGAGTTGCAACAGAATTAACTGATGTTCACTTTAGAGGAGAGTATTGGAAGGCACCAAAACAATACAACAATCTAACAAAAACTAGCATCTATTCAGTACCAGAATTTCCAGATTATCCATTCTTGGATCCTCATTGGATAATTAGAGTTGATGGAAGATGTGAAATTGGACCAAACGCAGTTCCTGTCTTTAGTCCATATGGATACAACAAAGGTGAAAACATCAAAGAGTTTGTACCAAAGATGCTAGAGATGTTGGGTTCAGGTGCAAGAAAGGCAATTTTTGACAAGCAATTCCAAGAGCTAGCAATGAATGAGATTCAATCATCAATGTCAAAATCAATAATGGTTGAAAGAGTGAGAAGATTCTTGCCAAAGATTGATGCTGAAAAGATCACAGAGAAAGGAACAGCAGGTATTCGTTCATCAATAATTAATGAGAAAGGAAAGTTTGAGCCAGATGTAATTTTGCTTGATGAGGAATCATCATTTCACATTCTAAACTACAATTCTCCAGGGGCAACTGGAGCACTGCCATTTGCAGCACATATTGTGAATCACCTACACAATTCAGGTCTGTTCTCCAGTGAGACTACGGATGAGCAGTGCGGACCATGGAAGTTCTCTGAAATCATAGAAAAGATAGAAAGAAAATAGTTATCAGATATGTTTTTTGAGAGTATCAAAAACAATTTTGGAAAAACTATGAGATGTTCCAGCCTTTTTTATTTCTGCAATTGTTTTGAATGTGATTTTTTGTAGAGATTATGATTAGTAATGAGATTCGGACATGTTTGTATCATGTATTTTCTAATTTAACAGACACGTGTTTTTACTAATCTACAAATTCAGTATTGGAATTTAGATTGTTTTGAAATTTTTTACAGCATCAAAGAATCTAGAGGTAAGAACAAAATTCATCAAATTAGAAAATAATGGCGCCGGGAGGGAGATTTGAACTCCCGTTCCCTTGCGAGAACGCGCTTTATGGTTAACAATTTCCAGGCGCGCGCCCTACCAGGCTAGGCGACCCCGGCACAAGTCTTGCGACAAGTTTAGTTTTTAGAATCTGATTATAAATTGTATCACTACTTCCAGATTGTAACAGTAGTTGAACGCTCTACTTTTTCTCCATTCTCATCAAATCCTTTTGATGAGATCTTGTAAAGACCTTCAAGAGCTGAATCCCCATCATTGTTAATTTGATCCCAAGAGAGTTCAATCTTTTCATTTGGTTCTAGTTGAGATATTACTTGTGCAGATGTTGGAGAATACATTAGCATTCCAGAAAGTCCTGTAACTCTTAGACCATATGAGGCATCAGAGAATGAAAGTGGAGTAGTTCCGGTATTTATGATTGTGATTTTGATCTCCTCTCCTTTCTTAAAATCAAACTTTTCAGTGACAACAGAAATACCAGGACCTTCAACATAAACAAGTTGGCTGGTATTTTTTACATCAACCAGATAAATTCCAAATAACAATCCAGAAATTATTCCGATTCCAACAAAGACAACTAGACTTTTTGAGAGCAATTTCTTATTCTTTTGAAGTTGGTTTTGTTCTCCATTTTTTAGGATAAGTGTTTGGAGCCATGATTATTCTCTTTGTTTCAAAGGCATATCCCTTTACGGCATCTTGAATTTCTTGTGCAGACATTGTTGCTTCTGCTAATGCAACTGCTTCGCCTTTCTGAGTGTAAATTCCAACAATGTCACCTTTGTTCAAATTATGAGATATTTGTAAGATGCCAGGAATTGCAAGTTGTGCACCATGACACATTGCATCAATTGCAGAATCACGAATAACTACTGATTTTAATTCGCTTAGTGCATGTTCTACAGGCTGAATCATGTTCTTTAGTTTAGAATCATCTTTCTTTTCTTCCCATAATGCAAATGCATTTGCAAGTTCGTGTAAAGTTACCAATCCATCAGTCTCTCTAAATTGATCAACCCTAGTTCTTCTAAGTTCAATCATAGTTGCACCAGGTCCCAAAATCTCACCAAGATCATAATACAATTTTCTAATGTAAGTTCCAGCTTCACATAGGACTCTAGTTAACAGCAACCTTTCTTTTTGTTCTAGTACTTCAAACTCGTATATGGTTCGGGTTCTTGTTTGTCTAACTACGGCTGAACGTTGTGGTGGTTTTTGGTAAATTTCTCCAGTTAGCGATTCAATTACTTCAGATAGTTTTTCTTTTGAAGGAAGAGAATGAACACGTCCTAGTGCATGATACTCTTTTGGACCAAATAGTAAAACACCTAGAGCCTTTGTTGCTTCACCTAATCCTAAAGGAAGTACTCCTGAAACCTGTGGATCCAGTGTTCCGCTGTGTCCAATTTTGGGTAGTTTTAAGATTCTTTTAGTCCATGCAACTGTTTCATGGCTAGTAGGTCCTGGCGGTTTGTCAAGCAAAATAATTCCATAGTTTAGAAGTTGTTCAATTGTTCTCTTGTCATAGTATGTGCCATATGCATCATCAGTAATGTCTTGATCAACTTCAATTAGATTTTCTAGTTGTTTTAGAGTCATAGTAGTTTTCTCACCGTTTCTTTTGCAACATCAATTACTTGTTGTGCTGTAAGATTGTCAGTGTTAATGATGACATCAAAGACTGATTTGTCATCACCAAAATCAAAATCATATAGTTTTTTGTAAAGAGCCTTGTTTTTGTCAAATCTCTGTTTTGTGATTTGATATGCATCCTCAGAACTCATATCATCTCTTGTCTGCATTCGTTTTGTACTGCTCTCATGAGAGCCCTCAAGCCATATTCTAATCCCATCTCGGATTAACCACGGAAGAGTGTAGCTGGTAATTACCATTCCACCCTCATTGAATAACAGGGTTAGTTTTTCATCTAGTTTTTTATCAAATTCAGAATTTTCTTCTCGTTGGTTGAGAAACTTCATTCCTTCTTCTGTGTCCCACCAATCATCACCTGTAGAATCAAAGCCTTGCTCTTTTGCCATCTCTTTGAGGACGTCACCACCACTAAGATATTGTAATGAAAATTCTTCAGCCAATCCTTTTGCGACAGTTGTCTTTCCTACAGCAGGAGGACCTGAAATTACTATGGATTTTGTCAACTGAGATCCATGGAAGTTTTGGTCAGCTTCATAATAATACCACTAAATGCAATTGAAGACAAGAAATACCAAGCCCAAAGGAATAAAGCATTTTCTGTTGTACAAACATGATCAGGGTCTGCTGCTTGTTCTGCAGTACATGTTAACTGGAATAAATCTCCAGGAATTACATTTAGAGGAATTGGGGATACTGCTACAGTATAAGCAAATAGTTGTGGCAATACAAGATAGAATATCAAGATCAATGGAACAAATGTAATCATCATAGGTCTCATGTTCATCTGCATCATCTCCATGGACATCTTGTTCATGTATGCAGATTTTTTGTTAAGTTCGGCTGCTCTTGCAGTATCTTTTGAGCGCATTGCTGCCATTCTTTCTTTTTGCCAGCCACGGGTCTCTTTCATAATTCGTTTTAGCTTTACTTGATCAACCATCTTCTTTCTGACTGCAGCATTGAATATGTTAAGCAAGATACCAAATCCTGCAACTGCGAACATTGAGAGAATTAATCCTTTGATGATCGGATCGTCACTTCCAAGTGCACCCCTTTCGCCTCCAAAGAAGTCAAACTGAAGAGGTATCGAGTCAATAAATAGTAGAATAAAGTTAAAGTCCATTTTTTACAGTCCCAGTGAATTGATTATTTTATCTGCCGCTTCATCAACCTTTCCCTCACGATTTAGTATGTACTTGACGGGTGAGCCCGTAATTACCGCACATGCTGAAATCATGCCTGATTGGACATCTAATTCCTTTTTGACATTTGCAAGGGTGATTTTATCACGATTTCTAGTATCATCACTCATTCTTCTGCTGTAGATTTCCTCAGGTTTTGCAGATACTGAGACAAAGTTTGAAGGGTTTATAATTTTGAGAACGTGTTCTGGTAATCCAGGATAATATCCTTCAGGCGAGCTGATGAATGCATGAGTGTCAATAATTACAATTTCTTCAGTGTGTGCTGCAATCTTTTCAGCTGCAGTTTTTTGTAGTTCTTGTTGTTTTCCAATTGAAAGTTTCCGTAGTTCGTCCCGATCATTAAGGCCATTTTCTTTTGCAACCTCAAACATCAAAGTTCCATAACTTACAACACTGATACTTTTTTGATGGTCTTTGATATGATCAACAATTTTAGATAGTAGTGTAGTCTTCCCAACACCAGGTATTCCAACTAGAACAATTTTCTTACTTTCTGCCAAGTAAAGCACCCAATCGCGGCATTGCAACTTCAACTTGTTCTCTAACTAATTGTGTGTAATAGTTGATGAGGATATCCACCATAAGTAAAACTCCGATACCAGAACCAAATACACCCAAGACATCAGATGCACCTGCTAGAAGACCCAAAATGGCTGAGCCGATAATGGTGACTGACGGAATGTACTTGTTCAGCAATGCTTCAACTGGTTTGTTTGATCTTCTAAATCCAGGAATCTGAACATCTGCATCAAGTAAGTTTTGAGCTGCACTCTTTGGTGAAAGACCACCAAGCTCTACCCATAACCTACCAAATACAATTACAATTCCAATCATGAATAAGACATAGCCAACTGCACGTCCAGGATCCAAAGCTGCAACATCTAGACCTCTAGGTGGTGTGATGTAATAGATAATGCCGCCAATCGGAGTTGAAGGGCTTGTCGGATCGAATTGCGCTATGAAATTCATAAAGAAATTATTGTTACGTGGGTTCGCATTAGCCCACAACATCTGGAAGATAAAGACGGCGTTTGCAGTAAGTGCAGATGCCAAAATAACTGGAATATTAGAAACATACATCATCTTAATTGGATAAACTGCAGCAAATCCTCTGTATTTTGTAGATACAATTGGAATTTCAATCTTCATTCCTTGTGTGAAGACAAGTATCAGTATTACACCCGCCGTCAGACACAGGCCAAAGATACTGGGCAACTGGTTTGAACGGAACATAACGTTTGAGAGATCACCTGCCATGATTGATTGTCCGATGTATGGAAGGATACCAATCGTTCCTCCATCTCCAGCAGGCAATGGACTGAACAGACTCCATAGAATTTGTTGAGCAACACCTGCCATAATGAAGAGACTGATTCCACTACCAAGACCCCAGCCTTTCTGGATTAATTCGTCTAAGAACATGATAATAATCGACGCTGCCATAAGCTGCCCGACCATGATATACAATATGTTAGGATCTGCTACTCCAGGACCATATACTGCTACACCATATACGATAGATTCAGCTACAATTACAACATAAGTTACCATCTTTGTTGCAGTTTGGAATACGCCTCTTTCTTCTGGTTTTTTAAAGTCAAATTTGAGAATATCTGAACCTCTCAACAACTGCATCAAGAGTCCAGCTGTTACAATCGGCCCAATACCTAATTCAACAAGAGTACCTTGTTGTGATGCAAAAATTACTCTAGCAAATGCTAGGAAGTCAAATTCAGGGGTTGTTGCTCCAAATAGGGGCGTCTGTCCCATTACCATGTAGATGAGTAATGCAACTCCACACCAGAGCAATCTAGTGGATAATGGAATCTTCTTTTTTGGTTTTGGAACTTGAGGAAGATAAGGTTCGGCCTTAAAGACCATCTTTCGAATGATGGTGGTAACTGTACCCTCAGCCATCTTCGGTAACTACCTCTTCCCCGTCAGATTTTTCTTTTGCAGTAGAGATTACTTCTCCACCAACTGCTTTGAGTTTCTCTTCTGCAGATGCAGTGTATTGTGTGACTTTGACAGAATAAGCGTTTGATACTTTTCCGCCGCCAAGGAGTTTCTCGTAACCTGCACTTTCAAGGTCTACGACTTTCTTTCCTCCTTCTTCTTTACCGAACTTAGTAAACAAGTCATCAAGATCACGGACGCTAGCCCATTTCTTGGTAATATTTGGGTGAGGTGGTTTAGTTGAATCATGGCCGTAATGATCTGGTTCATCTTTTAGTGTTGTACTCCAATGATGTTTCATCATTCCAGTAACTCCAAGACCACCTTTGTGACCACTTGCACGATGTTGACCTACTTGGCCCCATCCCATGTGGCGTCCTCCCCTAAGTCGTCTTGTTTTTCTTAATCTTGTTGCCATGTTAAATCATATTCCTAACAATTGTTGCGAGTTCTTTGTTTCTTCCAAGAATTCCTTTTTGTCCATACAATCTCTTTGTACTTCTCTTGAATCCGTGTCTTGGTGGTGCTAATGCAAACCAAGGTTTTAGTGGTTTTAATTTTGATAACATTGTTTTTCCTTCAGTTAATGCTGCAGCTAATTCTGCAGAACTTGCATATCCTAATTCTTTAAGATCTTCTGGAGTTACTTTCTTGTATCCAGACTTTCTTGCTTTTTTGTCAATGAGTTCTTGTGCTAACTCTGCATCAAGATCAACCCAAGCAACATAGTGTTGTACTTTTTTTAGCATTCCAAGTAAGTTGTCTTTTGCAGGAAGAATTACTGCACGATATTTTCTTTCAAGTTTTAGTAAGTCCATTGTAGTTGATGCCCAATATGGACAGTCTGCTTGGCCTTTGATTCTAACAACTAGTACTGCGTTTGCCATTTCTCATCAACCCTGACTAAATGTCTGTCTGAGACAGTCCAAGATAGCTTTTGAAGTAGAGTTCATTGTAGGTGTTGAACCTTTTGCAGTAGTCCAAGCATCTTTTAGACCAGCTAACTCCAATAATCGTTTAATTTTACCACCTGCTACAAGACCTAATCCACGAGGTGCAGGAATAATTTCAATTGTAACACTACCACCCTTACCCTTTACCTTGAATGGTACGGAGTGTTTTTGATCACATCTACATTCCCAACTACCACATCCCATTTTGATTGGGTTGACGTTAAGATAAGCGGCATTTGTTGCCTTTTCAATTGCAATTCTCATTTGTTTTGATTTTCCTTGTCCAATTCCCAAGTAACCGTTCTCGTTTCCTGTTGCAACAATTGCTTTGAATCTTGTTGATTGACCATTTGATGTCATCTTTTGGATAATTCCGACATCAACAACTTCACTCTTCAAGTCAGGAAGTAACTTTTTGATAATTCCTGCTTCTTGAATTCTTAATCCTAATTCGATAATTTCTTCTAGTGAAGAAATTTCTCCTGATGCAACTTTTTGTCCAAGAATTGTTTTTGGAACCCAAACTTCTTCTTCTGGTTCTCTTCGTGGTCTTCTAGGTCTGTCTCCACCTTTGGCATCAGGTCTACCCCCGCCATAAGTTGGTGTACCTTTACCTCTTGGTCCACCTTGTGGTTTAGTTTCTGTTTTTTGACTCATTTATTTTACCTCAGTATCAATTGTAGATTTCATTTTAGAGACTTCGTTTTTAACAGTAAGATGTTCGCCATTGATTCTTTCTTCAGATGGAAATGTTTCTTCGTTTGCTGGAACTTCAAGACCGGCATCAATTACTCCTTTAAGAGCTGCTGCCATTCTTTGAGTGTATCTTTTAGTTCCAGTATACAAGATTGCATCCTTTGCACCTTGTCCAAGGGCTTTCTTTCCTGCCAAGTATCCAGTCAAATATGCTGCTGGAACGCTCTTTCTAGAACCCTTCCAACCTTTTTGAAGAAGATATCTGGAATGTGCAGATGCAACAACCTTGTCTCCAGTCATCCCAGGCTTTAGAATTTGGACTTGAGTATTTTCATTAGTAATATTTACAGTGATAAAGTCACGCTTACCCATCAACATTGTACTACGTTTACGGTAATTGGTCTTCTCCTCGCGCAGTCTCCTCAATATTTTTGAATAGGCCATGTATAGAATTCGAGTTTGAACGTGCTCTTATATACGTTAAGCGCGAATGAGTGAGACAAGTAATGCCTTCTGAGAATGAAGACGATTTTCTGCTTCATCCCAAACAACAGATTGTGGACCGTCAATTACTGATGAAGTGACTTCTTGATCTCGCTTTGCTGGAAGACAATGCATAAAGATCGCATCTTTCTTTGCAGAATCCATCAATTTAAGATTGATTTGGTATTTTGGGAGGAATTTTTTGATCTTTTTAGGGTCATTATCATGAATAGAAGAATAGGTGTCAGTTACGACTACATCAGCATTTTTTACTGCCTTTAGAGGATCAGATGTAAGTTCTATAGTGGTTGATTTTTGTGCTTCTTTGACTGTTTTTTTGTCTGGCTCAAAGCCCTTTGGAGTTGCAATAGACATTGTTGCACCTGCCAATGCTGCACCATAAATCATAGAGTTGCAGACATTATTTCCATCACCAATCCATGCGATCTTTATTCCTTTGATTTTTTTCTTCTTTTCTTTTATGGTCATAAAATCTGCCAAGATTTGGCAAGGATGAAAAGAATCAGAGAGTCCATTAATTATTGGAATGGTTGCATTTTCAGATAGTTGTTCTAACAATTTATGATCATAAACACGAGCCATTATGCAATCAGTGTATCCTGAAAGAGTTTTTGCAGTATCTTCAACTGATTCACCTCGGGACAACTGCATGTCATTTGATGAAAGATTAACTGCATAACCACCAAGTTGTGACATTCCAATTTCAAAACTAACTCGTGTTCGAGTAGATGGTTTTTGGAAAATCATTGTTAGTGTTTTGTTTTTTAGAAGGGGTTTGTTTCCACCTTTCTTGAGTTCCTTTTTTAGTTTGATTGCATCATCGATTAGTCCCACAAATTCCTTTGGAGATAATTCCGCTAAAGTGAGTAAATTTTTTGTTTTTAATTTCATCTTCTAAAGAACCCGAACCTACGCTTTTTCTTTTTTGGTTCTTCTTTATCATGTTTGTGAATCTCTTCTTTGTCTTCTTCATCATACTTTTCATCATCCTCATCCTCGTTACCGGGCTCAGGTTTTCCATCTTTAATCCATTGACGAATTTTTTTGCCTAGTTTGAAAGCTTCATCATCATTTTCAGGAGGAGGAATGTCAAACAAATCTGAATAAGTTGTGATTTCATCATCTTTGATTCCTTCAAATGGATCATCAGATGTTGGTTCTGGTTCTGGTGTTGGTTCTGGTGTTGGTTCTGGTGTTGGTTCTGGTGTTGGTTCTGGTGTTGGTTCTGGTGTTGGTTCTGGTGTTGGTTCTGGTGTTGGTTCTGGTGTTGGTTCTGGTGTTGGTTCTGAGACAGATTCTTTCTTTATGTCAACATCATCAAGACTTCCAAAGACAGTTTCAAGGAAAATTTTCTTATCAAAAGGTTTTAGATCAGGATATTCTTGTCCAACTCCAACATACATTACAGGAGTTGATGTGACTTTAACAATAGATAGAGCAGCACCACCTCTTGCATCAGCATCACTCTTGGTAAGAATGGACCCATGGAAGTTTGTATGTGCATGAAATTCACGGGCTTGGTTAACAGTATCATTTCCTGCCAAAGAGTCACCAACAAAAATTTTTAGATCAGGATTTACAACTTTGGTGATTTTTTCAATTTGCTGCATCAAATTTTCACTTGTTTGCATTCTTCCAGCAGTATCAATCAAAACAACATCAGTCTTGTGAGATTTTGCATACAAGACTGCATCACGTGCAACAGCTGCAGGATCAGAATTGTAATTTTGAGCAACAAGTTTTAGGTTAAGTCGATTGGTGTGTTCTCTCAATTGTTCAATTGCACCAGCCCTAAAGGTGTCAGCAGCTGCAACAACAACAGAATATTTTTCTTGTTGTAACATGTGTGCTACTTTGGCAAGAGATGTTGTCTTTCCAGTTCCATTAATTCCAAGGAATAAAATCAGAAAAGGTTGACCTTGTTCCTTTTTTTCATTAATTTTTCCAAAAAGATCAATTTCTCCTGCTGCATCAAAGTGTGAAGAAATACTAGAAATCAAACTATCTTTCACAAATTTTTCAATTTCTTTTTTGTCAACTTTGGAACCAACAAGTTTCTCTTTTAGATTATCTTTGATTGAATCAATAACTTCAGTTGCAACATCAGATTCTAAAAGTGAGATTTCTAATTCAAAGAGGATATCTTCAATGTCTTTTTCATTGAGTTCTTTTTCACCAAAACTTTTCGCTGCATTGGAAAACGCACTACGAAGTTTATCAAACATTGCTTATCCTGATTTTGGAGGTTGGCCAGGTTGTTGCATGGCTTGCATCATTTGATTGACTTGTGCTTTACCTTGCTCTAATCTTTGGGCAGCATCTTGTTTTTTTGCTGCAGTATCTTGTATTGCAATTTCAATTTCTTTGATTCTCTCTTCAAGATAATTAATTGCAGAAGCAAAGTCTTTTTCCACTGCCACTCCTGCACCAATGTTTAGAATTATTTTGCTACCAGATGAAATTTTTGTTGGAACATATGTTCCTAGTCCAATTGGAACTAGGGTATCAGATTCAGTATTTTTACTAAGAGATTTTATCGATTCAATAGCTGCAGTTGCTTCTCTAAATACACCAAGGAATGTGTTTTCTCTTTGAGATAAATCTGCAAAATATGTTTCAAGCATTTGCATTTGTTGCATTAGTTGCTCTGCTTGTTCTTGACTCATTTACAACATGCCTCTCTCTTATGGTTATAAATTCATTCATAGATAATGAATCAAAAAATGAATAAAAAATAAAGAATGAACTTTATTTTGCTTTAGAGAATCTGTTCTCTACCTCATCCCAGTTAACTACATTCCACCATGCTTCAATGTAAGCAGGTCTTTTGTTTTGGTAGTTGAGGTAGTATGCGTGTTCCCATACATCACAGCCTAACAATGGTACTAATCCTTCAGTTCTAGGACTTGTTTGGTTTGGCATTGATTTGTACTCAACCTTTCCAGAAGAAGGATTGTATACTAACCATCCCCAACCACTGCCTTGAATTACTGCTGTAGTGGATGAAAATTTCTCCTTGAAGTCGGCAAAACTTCCAAAGGAATCGTTGATTGCATCAGCAATAGATCCTCCAGGTTCTCCGCCTCCATTTGGTTTCATGTTATTCCAAAATAGCCTATGGTTGTCATAACCACCACCGTTGAAATTAATTGCACCTCTTTTGTCTTCTGGTACTGAATTGATATCAGACAAGATGTCAAGAATATCTTTGTCTTGAATTTCAGCTGGACATGTTTCAAGAGCTGCATTTAGTTTGTCAGTGTATGTTTGATGATGCTTTGTGTGGTGAATCTCCATTGTTCTTGCGTCAATGTGAGGTTCTAATGCATCATAAGCATATGGCATTTCAGGAAGTGTGTATTTTCCCATGAATGAATTTGGAAATTTATTCCATTTATTGGTTTACAGGTAATCATTTTTACTTGTTAAAATCGTTAGAAGATTTGTGAAATTCTTAGCAATTTTTTCTTTTATTGTTGTAATTTTGATGGGATTTATTTTAACTCAAGTAATGGATTCTGAAAATCAAATTAACACATACTTGGAAAAAAGTGTGCCATTTGTTGGGACTGATATTCCAAGGATAGAAGGAATAGATGGAACAGGAATCAAGATTGCAATTATCGATACTGGTGTCGACTTTAATCATCCAGATCTGTTTGGGTGGGGTCCTGATGGAAAAGTTGTTGGAGGATACAACTTCATTCAAGAAGATCAACCTCCAATGGATAACAACGGCCACGGTACACAGGTTGCAGGGGTCATAGCTGCAGACGGACAAGCAGTAGGTGTTGCGCCCAAGGCAAAAATCCTTGCCTACAAAGTATCTGAAAACGGAGAGGGGGTATCATCAGATTTGATCATCAGGGCAATTGAAAAAGCAATTGAGGATGATGCAAATATTATCAATATCAGTTTAGGAGTAAACAAAACAAACACAAAGATTGAGAGAGCAGTGAACCAAGCACTAGAAAAAGAAATTTTTGTTGTTGCCGCAGCTGGAAACGATGGTCCAGGGTTAGGAACTATTGGAAGTCCTGGACAAAACTTTGGTTCAGTTACAGTTGGTGCAACTTACAACAACCTTACATCAAGTTTGATTGCAACACTTGAAGTAAATGACAAGCCATACACTGTAATTCCAATGGCAGGAAACAAAAAGACAGAAAATTCAGTTTCTGGAAAACTAGTGTTTGGGGGATACGGAAAAGCAGACGAGTTAAAGGATCTTGATGTCAAAGATGCAATACTAATTGTTGAGAGAGGTAGTGATGTTGAAGGAGAATTGTTGTATTTTTCAATAAAGGAAACTAATGCTGCAAATGCAGGAGCAAAGGCAATGATTGTTTACAATAACATTCCAGGAATTTTCTTTGGAGAATTAATTCACGAGTTTATTGAACCAGACTATTCTCCTAGAATTCCAGTAGTATCAATTGACAGAGAAGAAGGACTAGAGATTGTAGAGTCAATTAATGGGGGTCAAGCTACATTGAATCTGTTTTTTAATCCAGATTATCTTGCACATTTTAGTTCAAGAGGACCAGTATCACCATTTTACATCAAGCCAGAAATTGTAGCGCCAGGTGCATACATCAATACTACACAAAGCAATGCAGGATACAACTTTACCAGTGGAACCAGTTATGCTGCTCCCCACGTAAGTGGTGCAGCAGCCCTATTACTGCAAAAAAACCCAGAATTGCACCATCATGAGATAAAGTCACTGCTATTAACTACAGTTGAGCCTGTATCTGATGCCTATGGTAATGAATTCTCCATACAAGAAACAGGGGCAGGAAGGCTAAACATTGCAAAGGCGTTTGATGCAAAACTGATCATAGAACCACCAAACTTTGTTGCACTAACATCATCAGACAATAAAGTCTTTGAAAAACAATTCCAACTAAAATCACTTGATGATACATGGGGAGGATTTGATGTTACATTTGATGGACCAGAATTCATAGGGTTTAGTGGAGAGTTAGTTAATGAAAATATTTTGAATGTAAAGATGAGTATGTTAGAGAATAACTTTGGAGAACATGAAGGGAAAATAAAGATAAGTCATGAAGGTACACAATATGTTGTTCCGTTTATCTTACACCATACATCAGGTTCAATTTCAATAGTTCAACAAAACGAGAAACTGTTCTTTGATATTTACCATCCAGAAGAATGGAGTTTTGCAAAAATTGTAATTACAAACAGCGAAGATGGAAGAATCAATACAACAACTGCAACACCAGACAAATCTGCATCGATTGATGTTTATGAAAATGCAGAATATTGGGTTGATGCAAAAATTAGAGTTAATGGAAACACATCAAGTGCATACAATACCATAGACATCAAAACTCTTGATGAAAGAGAAAGATTAGACTTTGATATTCCAGAAAGACAGATGGGAATAATTGCAGGTGCTGTAATTATAATTGGAATAGTAGGTATTGTTCTAGCAAGAAGATAGTTTATTGTTTTGGTGGTTTTGGACCAGCATCAATAATTTCTTGTGAAACTCCATCAAACTTCTTAAAGTTCTCAACGAACATTTGAGCTAGTTTCTTTGCAGACAAGTCATAGGCGTCCTTGTCAATCCAAGTGTTTCTAGGATCTAAAATCTCAGATGGTACTCCTTCAACTTCTGTTGGAACATCTAGATTAAACAAATCATTGTGAGTGTACTTTACAATATTAAGACCACCTGAAAGTGCGGCAGTAACCATTGCACGGCTGTACTTTATCTTGACTCTCTGTCCAACTCCATATGGGCCACCAGACCAACCAGTATTGATGAGATAGACTACAGTGTTGTGTTCGTTAATCTTTTCGCCAAGCAATTTAGCGTAAACAGAGGCAGGTCTAGGCATGAATGGTGCTCCAAAGCATTGAGAGAATACAGATTTTGGCTCTTTGATTCCTCTTTCAGTACCTGCAAGCTTGCTGGTATATCCAGACATAAAGTGGTACATTGCAGCTTCTTTTGTAAGTCGAGATACAGGAGGCAATACTCCCAATGCGTCTGCTGTTAAAAATATAATCACTTGAGGATTTCCACCAACACTTGGAATTACAGCACCTGGAATGAAATCCAAAGGATAGCCAACACGAGTGTTTTCAGTTAAAGTATTATCATCATAATCAGGAACGTTGTCATTTAGAACTACATTTTCTAAGAGTGCACCAGGTTTGATTGCATTCCAAATTTCTGGTTCTGCTTCTTGACTAAGATTGATACATTTTGCATAACATCCTCCTTCAAAGTTGAAAGTTCCGTTGTTAGACCAACCATGTTCATCATCACCGATTAGTTTTCTGTTAGGATCTGCTGAAAGTGTGGTCTTTCCAGTACCAGATAATCCAAAGAACAAAGCAGTATCACCTTTTTCTCCAATGTTTGCAGAACAGTGCATTGGGAAAATTCCTTTGTCAGGTAAGAGAAAATTCATTACACCAAACATTGACTTTTTCATTTCACCGGCATATTCAGTTCCACCAATCAAGACAATCTTTCTTGTCAAGTCAATGAGAATGAATACATCAGTTCTTGTTCCATCAATCTCGGGGTCTGCCTTAAAGTCATTAATACAAAGAATCGTAAATTCGGGTTCATGATTTTCTAACTCTTCACTTGTTGGACGGATAAACAAATTGCTTGAGAACATGTTTTGCCAAACATGATCATTGATTACTCTAATTGGTAAACGAGTTTCAGGATCAGCCCCAACAAATCCGTCAAAGACAAAGAGTTCCTTGTTGTCAACAAAGTTTTTCATTTTTTCTAAGAGTTTTTCAAATTTGCCACTTGGGAACTGATGGTTAATTTTACCCCAATCAATTGTTTCATGGGTTTTATCATCATATACAATAAATCGGTCATCAGGTGAACGGCCAGTATATTTTCCAGTGTTTACTGAAAGGGAACCTGTGGAATTTACCACACCTTCCTTTCTCTCAACTGCAAGGGTTACCATCTCATCTGTGGTGAGATTTCTGTGTACTTTGGATGGATTAATCCCAAAGTTCTTGAGTTGGGCAGAAAACTTGTCGGTTGTGGCAGTACCTACTACTTGGGTCATAGAGTTACGCCTCCAAAAATAATGTCATTAATCCCAGGCTTGTTCATGAGATATTTCGATCCGCCTTCCATTTCCTTATTATCTCTTACCAATTCAAATGATTTTTACCATCTAGGAACGTATTTATTCCAAAATTCAAGAGTCAAACTGATGCCGATTAATAAGGACAAGATTGCAAAGAGACAGGAGATCAAAGAACATAATCCTGATTTTGAAAGACCAGAGAGCTGGCGTTATGTTAGACTTCAAACTGGTTGGAGAAAACCAAAAGGTATTGATCATCATCAGAGAAAACAATGGAGTAGAGGTCGTCCAGGGCTAGTAAAAGTTGGATTTGGAGGACCAAAAGATGCAAGAGGGCTACATCCTTCAGGATTTACAGATAACTTAGTTTACAATTTAGATGATTTGGCAAAACTTGACCCAAAGAAAGATGGAGTCAGATTAGGTCACAGTGTAGGTACAAGAAAGAGAAAAGAGATTGTTACAAAAGCAATCGAACAGAAATTCAAAATTTTCAATGCGAGAGTGAGTGCAAGTGGTAGTAAATCTTAAAGCTAAGAAAAGACTAGCATCCAGAGTAACTGGTGTTGGCATTCATAGAATAAAGTTTGACACAGATCATCTTACTGATGTAGCCGATGCAATCACAAGAGAAAATATCCGGAGTCTAATTACAGCTAATACAATCAGAATCGATTCATTTACCGGAACATCTAGAGGAAGAGCACAAACAAAGAAAGCTCAGAGAAACAAGAGAGGTACCAAACAAGGTTCAAAACAAGGACGTAAAGGTGCACGTGTCGGTAAAAAAGAAGTCTATGTTGCAAAGGTCCGCTCACTTAGAAGACTTCTAAAGATTGCAAAAGACAGAAAGGAATTAACCAATCCAGAATTTTGGGCACTCTACAAAAAAGTAGGTGGAAATACAGTCAGAAACAAGGCTCACTTGAGACAATTAATGGAAGAAATTGTCGCAAAAAGAAAGAATTAGAATCTGAAAATAGTTTTTTTCCAATCTAGAATTTTACCATTTTCAATTTTGATACCTTCATCATTTAGCATCTTTGTTTTTATGTGCTCACCATATGCATATCCGCCAACCTTACCATTAGACATTACAACTCTATGACACGGAATGATTACAGGGTATGGGTTCTTGTTCATAATTCTTCCAACTACTCTTTGTCCATTCTTTAGACCAACAGCCTTTGCAAGTTCGCCATAAGTTGTAATTTGACCTTTAGGAACCTGGAGTAATTTTTTGTAAATCTTTTTTTCAAGATTCAAAGTTTGACTACCTCAAGTTCTGTAGACTTTAGAAGATCAAGAACTTTTTGCTTGTTTGGTCCCAGCCCATTCCAATCCAGGAGAGCAAACTTTGCCATATTATTTTGTTTAACAATATGGGAGAACAATTCTTCATCAAGATTATCAAGGGCATGTTTTGGAGTTACGGTTCCAAGTGCATACTTGCCATCAAGTAGTTGTTCTGTAAACTTTGTAGGATAATGAGTTCCACCAAAACAAAGTGCAATAGGATTTTCTGGAATCTCATTCGACATTACCTCATGAACCAGTTTTGCAACCCGATGACATAGATCTTCATCAGTCCACTGTTTTTCAGTTGTTCCAATCTCTATGAAGATGGTAGGTTTTTTGAGATCAGTTGGTCCATGATGTGTTGCCTCTATGGTAATATCAAATTCTTGAAAATCAGATTGATGATCACGTAAAGTTTGGAGATATTTTTTCTGCAAGTCAGGATGTGGAATTGCTACTTGTCGGTTCTTTCCACCAAATTTTGCCTCTGAGAAATTTCCAGTGCTATGACAAGTAAGTGCAAGGACTCCTGATTCAGCTGCATGTTTTGATAAAAATACAAATCCATCATAATCATATTTTTCTTCCAACCAATCTGCAGAGATTGCAGGAGTTGGAATAATCACCAAATCATAATATTTTCCCCGAAACATATCTCCATCTTGAGTCATATCTTTTGAAAGAAATTTTGCCATATTGTGACCAGCTGGATCATCAGCGTATGCAACTAGTAGCTCCATGAAATAAGAGATATAAGGAGACCCTATTAATTTCCACCAATGAACCCGAAGCAGAGATTGAAGGATATGGCAAATACTTTGAAAATGGCAAAAAAGCCAGACAAAGAGGAGTATAAACAACATCTTAGACTAGTACTATTAGGTATTGGAGGAGTCGGTATTATCGGATTTATCATTCAATTTGTCTTTTCGGTAATCACATTTGGTAGGTAAAAATGTCTGAAGAAGTAAAATCACATTTGTTTGCAATTAGAACGACTGGTGGGCAAGAAAAAATGGTTATGAAATTATTAGAACAAAAGGCCAACAGTAATCAAATCAACGTTCAATCAGTATTTTGGGTAAGTGATCTAAAAGGGTATGTTGTCATTGAAGCACTAAATCCAAGTGATGCATACATGGCAGTAGACGGTGTAAGACATATTCGAGGTCAATTAAGAGGAGAGTTAGAATTCAAAGATATTGAAGGATATTTGGTAAAGAAATCAACTGTATCAACATTAGCAGTAGACAATGTCGTAGAAATTACTGGTGGTCCATTTAAGGGAATGAAGGCAACAATCACCAGAATCGATTCAGATAAGGAAGAAGCTACAGTTGTGTTGCTTGATGCATCATACCAACTACCAGTAACAGTCGACGCAAACTATCTAAAACTATCAACTGAGGGTTAGGAAGGATTAAATTTTCATTTTGAGGCGATAAAATATGGGAGAACAAAAAATTTCATCACTAGTAACAGGAGGAGGGGCATCAGCAGGTCCACCTTTAGGTCCAGCACTAGGTCCACTTGGCGTTAACATCATGGAAGTTATCAATGCAATTAACGATAAAACAAAAGATTTTGAAGGAATGAAAGTTCCAGTCACCGTTATTGTTGATAGCGACACAAAAAAGTATGAGATTGAAATTGGTATCCCATCAGCAGCTGCGCTTATTATGAAAGAAGCAGGAATTCAAAAAGGTTCTGGTGCTTCTGGAACTGAATGGGCAGGAGATGTTACAATGGATGCAGTTGTTAAAGTTGCAAATACTAAATTAGACAATTCTTATGCATCCTCACTAAAATCAGTTGCAAAAACTATCGTTGGCACATGCCTTGCTTTAGGAGTCAAAGTAGAAGGAAAAACTCCAAAAGAAATTACAGCAGAAATCAACGAAGGTAAATGGGATGAGAAATTCCAATAATTAGACTCGAGTTTTATCTACATCATCTAAAATTTTCTGCATACAATCATGACAAACGACATCATGATCAGATAATTTTCTAATCACAGCATGATCCTGAACTTTAGAATCATAAGTTGCAGAGATTACTATCTTGTTGCTCCAGACCGCATAGTCCTCTTTTTTCTTTGAGCAGACAATACAATTCATGATACAGTTACAGATTTTGTGTATAAAACCTAAACATCGTTTCCTGTAACTACCCATTCAAGCGCTCTAAGAACTCCTTGATAGTACTTCATTGCATCCATAGATTCGGCATTTACCAATTTTTGTTCGATAGTTTTTCGGTATTCTGCAACTTCATTTTCTGTTTTCATGAAATTTCTAAAAGATGTATCTAGATAAATGGATTTTTGATAAAGCCATTTGCCAAAAGAACTACAATTCCTACAGCAGTTCCTGTACCTCCAAGGATTCCTATTAGAAAGGCAGCATCACGTTTGTCCATTTAGAATAATTCAAAGAGTTGGAACTTATGAATTTAGAGTTTAGGGAGTTGGCCGGTTTTATCTAAATTTGATTTGCAAACCTTACAATACAGCCGAACCTCACTTGAAGGGAATTCGGCACCGCAATTTTTACAAGTGTAAAGTTTAGCCTCACCCATGAATCTACAACACATGTTAAAGACTTAAGCATTGATAATTTCGGATTTAGTGTGGTTTTTCAGATTTTTCTTGTGCAGTATCAATTCCGTATTGTTCTTTTCTCTTCTTGTTTGATAACTCACAATAGAAAATTTGTTTATCTTCAGACATTATGATTCCTAGTTTATTTGATTATTAATAGATGATGTATTAATTATGTCAATTCATTAAGATATACTGGATCTTTGTCAGTCTTTTGTAATTCTACAAAGGTTTCAGTGTTTTGGATACCTTCAATTTTTCCAATCTTCTCAATAACTACTGCATGAAGGGATTCTAGATTCTTTGAGTATACCTGAATCATGATATCAAATCTTCCAGTGACCTCTGAAATTGATACGACTTCAGGGGTTTCCATGAATTTTTTGTGAATGTCATCTTTAAACTTGGGATCTCTGTTAATTCCAACGTTTGCCTTTACTCCGATTCCGAGCAAAGAGTCATCAATTTCGACGGTGAATTTCTTTATCAGTTTCTTTTTAACCAGTCTCTTGATTCTACTATAAAGCACAGATGCGTTGATTCCTAGTTTCTTTGAGAGTATTGGAACTGAGATCGAGCCATCTTTTGTTAATTCAAAGAGTAATTTCATATCAAGTTCATCAAATCTATGCAAGGTATTCGAAAATTCTCGTTGTGATTTAATATATGTAGGTTTTGAGACAAATATGATGTGGATTTTCAATTATTTTGGGTAAAAAATGAAATTTTTTAAAATAATCTTTATCAACAAAATCCCTGCCTCTAAACGATTTTAAGTAGGCTTTCTCGAAAATGTTCGTAATGATTACAGAGGCAGAGCTAGCTGATATGGCTAAAGAGGCAAAGACTGCAACTAAAGCAAAAAAATTCAAGCAGTCAGTAGAGTTGATTGTCAATTTCAAAGATATTGATGTCAAGAAAGGGTTTGCACTCAACGAAGTCGTTCAGCTTCCAAAGACCAGTTCTCCTGCAACAGTATGTGTGATTGCAACAGGTGACATGGGAACAAAAGCAAAAGCAGCAAATGCAGATTCTGTTATCGGAAATGAAGAACTAGACAAGTTTGGAGCAAACAAGAGAGAGTCTAGAAAATTCATCAACAAATATGATTTCTTTTTGGCAGATACACAAATCATGCCAACAGTTGGTAAAACTTTGGGTCAACTTTTAGGCCCTAGAGGAAAAATGCCTACACCAGTTCCGTTTAATGCACCTATTGAAGCATTTTTGTCAAGATTTAGATCATCAATTAAAGTTAGAACAAGAGCATCACTTTCTGTTTCATGTAAGATTGGAGATGAAACAATGGAGGATGCAGATTTGGCAGTAAATGCACATGCAGTACTAAGTGCAATTGAAAAGAAATTACCAAATGGTGAAAAGAACATAAAAAAAGTCATGATCAAAACTACGATGGGAAAGCCAATCAAACAAGTACAAGAGGTTAAGAAGAAGTTTGCATGAAAATAGAACTACTTATCCTAAAAGAAAAGCTCAGATGTATCAGCAATTACAAGAGCTTCCAAAAAAATACAAAGTAATGGCAATTATCAAAATGAACAAGGTACGTTCTACTCAGATACTACCTTTAAGAAAAACTCTCAAAGGTGATGTAGAATTTTTCAGTGTTAAAGACAAAGTTGCACAAAAAGCATTAGAGAATTTGGAGGTTCCAGGAATCAAAGACATGATTGGGGAATTCAAAGGACAGGTAATGCTCATGTTTACAAACATGTCACCATTCAAGCTTAACGTACTCTTGGCAAAGAACAAAATCATGATGATGGCAAGAGGAGGAGACATTGCAAGTATTGATGTCGTAGTTGAAGAAAAAAACACAGGTATTGCACCAGGACCAATGCTCACAGAATTCAAAGAGGCTGGAATCCCAACCAAGATTGACCAAGGTACAATATGGATTGCAAAGGATTCCACACCAGTCAAAAAAGGTGAGGCAATCAATGAGAAACTTGCAGCAATTTTAGGTAAATTAGATATTAAACCAGTCGAGGCTGGAATTACATTATTCACAGCACTTGAGGAGGGACTCAAGTATGTTGAAGAAGAGATGATAATTGATGTTGATAAGGTAAGAGATGAATTTGCACAAGCACATCAAGAAGCAATTTCACTATCTATCGAGGCAGCATATGTAACACCAGACAACATTGAACAAATCTTGGCAAAAGCAGCACAGTCAGCACGTTCTGTATCTGTTGAATCAGGTTACATGACTGATGAGACAAAGGAGCAAATCTTACAAAAAGCAGATGCTCAAGCAAGAGCAGTTGCAGGCCAAGCAAAAGACTACACCCCAGCATAGTCATTCTATTAGATGTGCCAATCATCAAAAAATAAGAATCCTTTATGAATATCCCATAGTCTCTCAGATCAATGACAACTCAAGTTAAACAAAGATCAAAGACTGCCATCCCATCAGTCATTTTTCTAATCACATTAATTGGAACAACCATTGCGATGTGGGGTGCAAGCTGGGACATTTCATCTCACTTGCAAAGAATACCAGATTCCTTTTTTACACCATCTCATACAATGTTGTACTTTGGGGTCGGAGTAAATGTTATTGGTTCAATAATTGCAGCCATAGTTTACAAAAAAAGAAAAGATATTCGTTCTGAATCATTGGCAACAGGGCTAAAACTGATAATCATTGGTGTAAGTGTTCAGGTAATTGCAGGACCAGGAGACTTTTTGTGGCATGAATCATTTGGGTTAGATGGACTACTAAGTCCAACACACATGATACTTGCACTTGGGATGCTTAGTGTTCTTACTGGAACAGTGATTGGTTTTTCAAGAATGAGTTTTCATATGAAAGAAAAAAGTCTCTTCATGAACACCGCACTACCCATAACTTATGGAATTTTCTGGTTTAGTGCAATGTGGTTAATCTTCTTTTTCGTATTACCAGTATCAGAAGGAGAGACCCATGACTTTAATCCTGATCCACATGTTGCAATTGTTTTGAGTTTTGTATTCATTCCACTTGCACTAACACTAGTCTTTTGGTGTGCATCAAAAGTAATGAAAAAGTTTGGAATGGTTAGTATTTCAGGACTGGTATTTTTTGTAATGAGTATTTCATCAACAATATTTACAGGAGAAAACCTAACACAGTTTCTTCCATGGTATCTAGCACCAATGTCATGTATCATTGCAGCAGACTATATCTTCAACAAAAAATTTGAATCAAAAATTTTCACCAAACATTCACCAAAGATTGCAGGTGGGTTAATAGGCTCTATGTTCTTTGCATTTGGATTCCCAATGTTGTCTATGACATTTTTAGAAGTGATTCTGTATAACGGCGTATTTCCATATGATGTATTGCCAACATCACGGGATGTTGTGTTTAACCAGTGGATGATGACAATTCCTGGAGGAATAGTTTCAGGAGTGGTAGGAATTATCCTAGCACCTAAAATACTAAGATTCTCTCTAAACTAGTATGAAGAAAAAAGAAGTAGATGAGATTCTACAGCATATTAGTCAAAAGTTCGAAGATGATGTACCAGGAATTGTAAAGATGTTGGTTAGAAAAAAGATTGACAAATTCCAATCATTCGATGTAGAATCATTACCAGAGTCATTGAGAATTTGCACTGTAGAGGAATTGTTGGAGATTGTAAAGAAAGGATTGGATTCAGGAAAACTCAAGATATGATATTTCTAAAGTTAATAAAATTGCACGTGTAAACAGTAAAAACCTATTTGACCAAAATTTTACCTCAAGTTTCCTTTACTTTTGGAAGATTCCAGTTGTATTTCATTGCAAGTAGCCTGATGGTAGTTGTAATCAATATTCCAATGACGGATCCAATTTGAATATCTATACCAAAAGACAATGTTGCATAAAACACCACAATTCCAATCACACTAGCTACAGCATAGACTTCTTTTACAAAGACAATTGGGATTTCCCTTACAAACACATCACGTAATATTCCACCACCAATTGCAGTAATCACACCAGCTAACAACATTGGAAGAAATTCTAGTCCAACTACCTGATATGCAATGGATGCGCCAATTATTGAAAACACACCCAACCCAACTGCATCAAAGACTAGCCAAGTACCAATTCGTTTTTTGAGTTTTGTATACAAAAAGAACATTGTAATTCCAACTGCAACAGTCAATCCAATGTATATAGGATCTGAAAATGCATTAGGAAATATTCCAAATGTAACATCACGAGTTATTCCACCTGCAACACCAACAACTGTTGCCAAAACAATAATTCCAAAGATATCAGCTCTGTGTGCAATTGCCTTTGAAGCTCCAGTAACAGCAAATGCAATTGTACCCAAGTAATCTAAAATGGTGATAAACGATCCAAGTTCAAAAGAAAAATCTACCATTCAATGCAGACATCGAGATATTGGTAATTAAGAATTAATAAAAATGGAGATCAAAAATAGATTGTGAGAAAAGTAAACTCGTTTAGCCAAATAGTGAAGATAATCCTTCCATGGCTGCTTCTTCGGTTTTACCTTCTTCTTTAGGTTTTTCCTCGGCCTTTGCTTCACCACCAGCTGATGCATCTCCGCCTGCTGCTGGTGCGGCTGCTGCTGCAACTGCGACAGGTGCGGCTTTAACTGCCTCATCGATGTTGACATCGGCTAAGGCTGCAACTAGTGCTTTAACTTGGGCTTCATTAACTTCAGCGCCAGATGCTTTGACAACTGAGCTGACGTTTGCCTCGTTAACTTCTTTTTCTAGCTTGTGAAGAAGTAAAGCAGCGTAAACATATTCCATTGTACCGAGATTTTCAGAGTCGATAATATAAAACTACTGTGAACTTGTGCCTAGAATTAGTTTAGAATCTTAAGACTTCGGCATACAGAGTAAAGTGTTCGTTTGAGGTTCTTGTCAATTAGAGTATCCATTCTGTTTTTCAGTACGCGTTTTGCCTCATCACGTTCTGCACCTGGC
>REGK01000061.1 GCA_003702545.1 Candidatus Nitrosopumilus sp. | reverse complement strand
TGTAATGAATAATGAACGTCGCAAAAAAGAACAGTTCCGTTTGGCAAAGTTTTTGCAGTAATAGAATGACCATCTTCTAATCCTTTACCACATACATAACACTCGACCCTACTTACCGAAGTCTGAAGATTTTGTTTTTTGAGAATCTGCATATTTTGCATAGTTCCTCGATTTACCCCCTGCATAGTAACAATTCTACGATCAACTATACTATAAAGGTACCGTACTATACCGTAATTACTTTGAGCCTGAAGAATAAAGTCAATTTAGACAAGAATTGTCCCAATAGAGCCTACTTTACAATTTAAATAATAAACCGCTAGAATTTTGTCTATGGGTGGACACCTTTGGAAAGACTCAAGCAAAAGTAATACCACTAGATTTATCTGAAAATCAATTTCAAATTTACAACAAGATTTCAAGGAATTATTCACATTCATTTCTCTTTGAATCACTTACTGGTCCGGAAGTTCTAGCTGAAACATCCGTAATGGGTTTTGACCCTAAAATTATTCTCAAAGGATATTCAGACAAAGTTGAGATAGTTCAGGATGGACAAACAAAGACCATACAAACAAAGGACCCATTTTCAGAATTAAAAAAATTACTTGGAAGATCAGATGATCAAAGTTACAGGTATCTTGGTGGGGCAGTAGGAGTAGTAAATTACGATGCAATTAGAATGGTAGAAGATATTCCAGATGCTCATAATTCTCCACAACCACTAATGGAGTTTGGAATTTATGATGACGGACTGCTTTATGATAATTTACAGGAAAAATTATTTTATTTCTACCATGATGAGAACAGATTTGGCAAATTAATTATGAGTGATGATGAGTTTGGGAAATTTTCTTCAAGCAAAGTTACGCCAAACATGAATGAATCAAAATTCTCAGAAATTGTAAACAAGGCAAAAGAGTACATTCACGATGGAGACATTTTCCAAGTTGTTTTATCACGCAAATTTGCATTTGATACAGATGGAGATAATCTTACACTATACAAAACATTACGAAAACTAAATCCATCACCATACATGTATCACCTAAAACAAGACAACAAAACAATAATTGGTGCATCACCAGAAATGCTAGTAAGAATCACAGATGACAAAGTAGAGACATTTCCAATTGCAGGAACTAGAAAGATTACAGATGATGAAGAGAAAAACAAGCAATTGGCTGATGAGTTGATTCATGATGAAAAAGAATTGGCAGAGCATACGATGCTTGTAGATTTGGGAAGAAATGATATCGGTAGAGTCTGTAAATACGGAACTGTCCATCCAGAGTCATTAATGGAGATAAAGAGATTCAGTCATGTTCAGCACATTGTTAGTCATGTTGTAGGTAATTTGGCACCTGAAAACGACATGTTTGATGCGTTTCAGGCAGTATTTCCAGCAGGAACAGTATCGGGAGCACCCAAAGTTAGAGCCATGGAGATTATTGAGGAATTAGAAACAGAGGCCAGAGGCCCATATGCAGGCGCAGTTGGATACTTTTCATACAATGGGTGTTGTGATTTTGCAATTGCAATTAGAAGCATATTCATCGAAGATGGAAAGGGGTTTGTCCAATCAGGAGCAGGAATTGTTTCGGATTCCATTCCAGAAAATGAATTCAAAGAAACAGAGCACAAAGCAGGAGCAATGCTGCAAGCACTAAAGGAGGCATCATCATGAAATTTTTGATCATAGACAATTACGATTCATTTGTCTACAACATTGCACAATATCTAGGAGAATTGGGGGTAGACTGTGATGTGATTAGAAATGACAAGATTACTCTAAACGAAATTCAAGAAAAAAAATATGATGCAATAATTATTTCTCCAGGTCCAGGAACCCCTGAAGACAAAAAATACTTTGGAGTATGCAGTGATGTGATCAAAGACATGGGTTCAAGTACACCAATACTAGGTGTATGTCTAGGACATCAAGGAATCATTGATGCATTTGGGGGCAAAGTAACTAATGCAGGATGTGTAAGACATGGAAAGACAAGCCCTGTTGATCACATTGATTCAAAATTATTCAAAGATGTAAAAAATCCATTTAGAGCAACACGTTATCATAGTTTGGTTGGAGATAAAACGGTCATTCCAGATGTGCTAAAGGTTACAGCAACTGCATCTGATGATGGAGAAGTTATGGCAATAGAACACAAAGATTATCTGATTCAAGGAGTTCAATTCCATCCAGAATCAATCATGACAGAAGATGGTAAAAAGATACTAGCGAACTTTATCCAAC
The DNA here is from genome assembly GCA_003702545.1 of Candidatus Nitrosopumilus sp. GTDB lineage: Archaea > Thermoproteota > Nitrososphaeria > Nitrososphaerales > Nitrosopumilaceae > Nitrosopumilus. The sequence continues at coordinate 1,639 of REGK01000061.1, read as the reverse complement.
AAGTAAGGGAGAAACAAAAATGATTTCAGAATTAATATCAAAACTACAAGAGAAAACAAACCTCACATATGATGAGATGAATCAAGTTATGACAGATGTTCTTTCAGGAAAGACGACAGACATAGAAAATTCGGATTTTCTATCAAATCTTGCAGACAAGGGTGAGACTGATGACGAGTTACTTGGAATGCTTGACAAAATGCAAGAATTTTCCTTGAAAATTGAGCCTAAAAACACTGGAACCATTATTGACATGTGTGGAACTGGAGGAGACAAACTTCAGACATTCAACATTTCAACTACAGCATCATTTGTTGTTGCAGCAGCAGGAGGAACAGTAGCAAAGCATGGAAACCGCTCTAGTTCAGGAATTTCAGGCAGTGCTGATATCTTTGAATATTTTGGATATGATTTGAATTTAGAACCTCCAAAAATTGCAGAAGTATTAGAAAAACACAACATATGTTTCATGTTTGCACAAAAATTCCATCCTGCAATGAGACATGTGTCTGCAGCAAGAAAGCAATTAGGGAAACGAACTGCATTTAATCTACTTGGTCCGCTATCCAATCCAGCTGGAGTAAAAAATCAGCTAGTGGGAGTCTTTTCAATAGAATATCTAGACAGATTACCATTAATCCTCAAGAGAAAAGGTGCTGAAAATATCATGACTGTTCGCTCTGATGACGGTATGGATGAATTCTCGACTAGTTCAACTAACAGAGTATGTATTTTAAGAGACGAAAAAGTTTTGATGAATGCAATTGATCCTGAAGTTGTAGGATTACACAAATCATCATTAAATGACATCCAGATTGAAACCAAGGAAGAAGCAATAAAGTCATTTGTGGGAGTTTTGAATAATACTGCAAACCAAGCAATGATTGAAACTGCTGCACTTAATGCAGCAGGAGGGTTAATTGTTGCAAATATCTCAAACAACTTTGAAGAAGCAGTAGAACTTGCATTAAACACAATTAAAGATGGTAAAGCATTTTCATTATTAGATAAATTTGTACAAGACACAGGAGACATTTCAAAACTAAAGGAGATTATTGATGGCTGAAAATATTCTAAGAAAACTAGTAAACAACTCACAAATGGCAATTGATGATGGAGTGTATGAAGTAGATGCAAACTTTGACAAATCAAACAAAGACTTTATTCAGATTATCAAGAATAGCGGACACGCACCGTTACTTACAGAAGTTAAATTTTCATCACCATCATTAGGCAAGATACGCACGGTTGCAGACCCTGTAAGCATAGCATCTCAAATGATTGCGGGAGGCTCAAAGGCACTATCAGTACTAACACAGCCACATCTATTCAATGGATCTCCAGAGTATTTCATGAAAGTAAGACAAGCAGTAGATGTTCCAATGTTAATGAAGGATATCATGATTGACAAAGTTCAGATTGATGCAGCAAAAAAGATTGGAGCAGATTTTATGTTAGTAATCCAATCATTGTTTGATCAAAATTATCTAAAAGAGATTGATGAGTTTATTTCATATGGACACAAACAAGGACTACAGATACTTCTAGAAGTTCACACAAAGCAAGAATTTGAAAATGCGTTAAAGACAGAAGCAGATTTGATTGGAATTAACAACAGAAATCTAGACACTCTAGAAAT